>JADGAO010000060.1:0-5548 GCA_015231995.1 Nitrospinota bacterium
GTAAGCGGAAAACTTTTGCCATCACTTGTTTCCTTCCAGTTAAGAGCGTGTATCAGCCGAAGATTATCACGAATCAACGGTTCGCCGCCAACTGGCCGGAGGTTTGCAGGGTCGCCCTGCAAAATTTTCTACACGCGCCGATTAATGGAGTTTTCCAGGAACATCACCGGGCCAGGATATCGGCTACTTTTTTCCTTAACTCCGTCATGTCAAAAGGCTTTGAAAGGGCGCTCACGTTTTGCGGAAGGCGAGTGTGGGGCATAATGGCGCTAACGACTATCGCCGGTGTTTTGACGCCCTTCTCCTGCAATATATGCAGGATGTCGTCACCGTAACCCTTCGGCATCCTTACATCCGACAGTATCAGGTCATACTCGCCGCTCATCGCCTCTTCAAGCATTTCCGCCCCGGTGGATACGGAATAAAACTCATACCCGTCCAGCGTGAGCATCCGCTCATATGCCCGCCTGATATCATCTTCGTCTTCAGCTATCAAAACTCTTTTGGCCATGGAATGCTCCCGAATAGCGCCCGGCGATCAAACTTGCGTTATCTCGCCGAAGTCACCGCTTAATCATGTTTCCAGCCAGATCAGACAAGCGGGTCACCCAATCGTTGAGCTTGTTGACCTGGTCGGATATAAGTTCCGCCGATGAGGACGAGCGCGTCGCGTTGATGGCGTTGGCCTGTGTGACCTCGTGCATCTGCGTCACCGAGTTATTGGTCCGCTCCACGGCCGCCGCCTGCTCGTTGGAAGCGACGCTCACCTGCCTCACAAGCTCCGTAACCTTGTTGGAGCTGGTTTCTATCTCTTTGAAGTTGTTTTTAAGGTCGGCGAGGATCGCCCCGCCGTTTTTCACGCGGGAGACCGTGCCTTCGATAAGCGATGTCGTGTCCCTCGCCGCCTGAGAGGAGCGCTGGGCCAGGTTACGCACCTCTTCGGCCACCACCGCAAACCCCTTGCCGGATTCTCCGGCCCTGGCCGCCTCGACAGCCGCATTGAGCGCCAGAAGGTTGGTTTGAAACGCTATTTCCTCGATGGTCTTTATGATTTTGCCGATGTCCATGGACGACTGGTCAATCTCGTTCATGGCGTTGGCCATGTTCTCCACGGCCACGGCGCCGTTATCAACCTGTTTTTTGGACTCAGTCATGGTGCGGTTGGCTTTGTCGGACACCTCGGCGTTTTCGCGCGAGCTTGAGGAGAGGCCCATCAAAACGCCGGAAGTTTCTTTAAGCGTGGATTCCTGCGCGGTGGCTCCGTCCGCCATTTCCAATGTGGAGCTCATAATCTTGTCGACAGCCGACAACACGAGGCCGGAGCTTTCGTTGAGCCCCTCGATCACATGGCCGATGGTTTTGGCGATGGACCCGCCGATGAAAAAGGCCCCGATTATCGCGCATATGATAACGACGATTACTATCGGGACTATTTTCATCAGGAGGGAGTTGATAAGCTGATCCATCATCTCCTTGTTGCGGTTGACCGCCGTTTGGAGTTCTGCGGACCTCTCCTTCATCCGTTTATGCAACTCTTGCGTTTTGACCTTTATGGCCTCGTCCATGGACGACACTTTGGTTTCTATGTCGTCAATATAAACGCCTGTTCCAACTATCCAGCCGAGCGGTTTGTACACCCTTACATACGACAGCTTCGGCTGGGGCGTGTCCTTGCCCGGCTTGGGCCAAAGGTAATCAACGAAGCCCTCGCCGGTTTTCTCGCTGACCTCGACCATGGCTACGAAAAGGTTCTGGTTTTTTCCCATGGCGCAATTGAATTTCGGGCTGTCGAGTATCTTGCCGTCGAGAGCGGGGGAAAATGGATGTATGATCATTTTAGGTATGGGTTTGCCTGTGTCGTTGATCCAGAAATAGCCGGACTCGCCATAACGCATCGCCCCCACGTCGCCTTTTATGCGTTCGATTGTCCCGGCTATATCTTTTCCCGCTCCTTCCTTGTATCTGCGGTCTATGACGTTAAAAACGACATCCACATGTTCCTTGAGCAGGGTTTTGACGCGATTGAGCTCCTGTTCCCGAAGTTCCTTTATCTCCTTCTGGCCAAGCTCCTTTAACTGATTCACATCGGCGTTAAGTTGCGACTCCATGCGTTTGAGGTCTTCGCGGGCGCGTTTTTCGATCTCGACGACTTCGTCGCCGGCCCTGGAGTGGATGCCGTATATGAGGACGGCCAGGAATATGATGGTTAACGCGATAAGAGAGACCGCCTGCGCGAGGATTATCCTGAATTGTATATTCATACCACTGCCTGTACCTTGTGAACAAAAAAGGCTGGACACTGATGGATGGAATATAACGCACGTGTCACCGCTTGTCAATTTATGGCTCCCAAGCTTGACACGCCTTTCAAAGTGAAGGAAAATCAAAGGTAAATATGCAGATTATTTCTCTTTTCATCATTGCCGGACGGTCTTGCCCGATTGGGAGCCATCGGCTTGTTTTATGTTGTGGCGGACAGGTTGAGCGCTGATCCAGAAGACACCGTCGCCACGGCTCCACGCTTGATGAGCGAACTGGCCATAGACCTGTTTCCGCGTTTCCATCAATTCGCCGGGATCAACGACGTAAACCTTCGGCGAATCGAAAAATGGTTCGCCGTTCAGGCGCTCGTAAGGGGCGACAAGGTTCGTATCCGCGGCGAAAAAGAAAACGCCGAAAAAGTGGAAAACCTGCTTTCCCAACTGGCCGAGCTATACGAAGCCGGTCAGGAAATAGACGACGGCGCGCTAAAATTCATCATCCCAGCCTTCCACGACGACCCGACTATGCGGGTCAAAGACCTGTTCAGCGAAAAGATTCAACTCCACACAGGCAGGCGCGACATACTGGCCCGGAGCATAGGGCAAAGGGAATATGTTTACGCGATAAGCAAATTCGACATAGTTATCGGCATCGGCCCAGCCGGGACTGGCAAGACATACCTTGCGATGGCCGCTGGCGTCGCCGACCTTTTGCGAAAGCGCGTCAGCAGGATAGTGCTTACCCGCCCGGCGGTGGAGGCGGGGGAGAGGCTTGGGTTCCTTCCCGGCGACCTGTACGAAAAGATAAACCCATACCTTCGGCCACTGCACGACGCGCTTTACGACATGATCGAGCCGGAGCGCGTGGCGCGTATGATAGAGCAGGGGATGATAGAGATAGCTCCGCTCGCATATATGCGGGGCAGGACGTTAAACGACGCGTTCATCATCCTCGACGAGGCGCAGAACGCCACGCCGGACCAGATGAAAATGTTTCTCACCCGGCTTGGCTTGAACTCCAAAGCCGTGATAACCGGCGATGTGACGCAGACAGACCTGCCGCCATCGGTGGAGTCGGGCCTCCTGCATGTGAAAACCGTCTTAAAAGACGTGGCCGGCATCCGTTTCGTCCACTTTACGGAACGGGATGTCGTGCGCCACGAACTGGTGAAGCGGATATTGAAAGCCTACGAACAAAACGACAAGCGGTCCCGCAGGGATAGCTCGGAGTTTACAGATGGCAAGGGATGACAGCGACATGGGCAACGTAGGGAAAATAATAAGTTTCGAAGCTTTCAGGAAAAGAGCCAGCGGCTCCAAACCGTCATCCAAGCGCGATCAATCTTCACGATTTGCGCTTTTCACGCAAAGAAGCGCGCAGGGCTGGCTGATGATTTTGTCCACAGCGCTTGCTTTGGCCGTAATGATGACTCCCCGCAATGCGCCGTCTGTGCCTGTGCCGCCGGTCGGCTCCATAGCTCCGTACAAAATCAAGGCTCCTGCGGACGCGCTGGTGGGCGACAAGGAATCCACGGAGAAAAACAGGCGTCAGGCCGCGGAAGCGGCGTTGGACATATACGATTTCGACGTAGCCGCCGAAAAAGAGCTGACTCTGCGCGTCAGGGAGGCGTTCGGAATCATGTCCGCCTACTACATGACTCATGCGCGCCATGCGTATGTGGACGTCGTTTCCTCGATGGAGCTGTTCGAGGAAAACGGGAAGGACTTCAAAGATCCTAAGGTTAAAAAAACCTTGCTGATGGAAAGAAAGAAGCTACTTGACGCCGAGGCGCAACTTGCCGCCTTTGAGCATGGAGAGGCTTATTCCGCCGCCGAGAACGAGTTTTTGGAGAAGCTTGGCGTCGGATTAAGCCCCAAAGACCTGGAGACCGCGCGTCAATATCACTATTGGCCCCAAATGGGCGAGATGGCGCTCCTGTTGACCGCCCCCTCGTTAAGCAAGGGCGTTGTCGCCAGAAAAGGCGGGATGCCCAATTCGTCCGCTAAAGGGATAAAACTGAGGAACCTTTCGACCGGCGGGGAGCGCGTGATCCGCAATTTCGACGAGATATACGACATCCCGGAGGCTTATAAAAAGATTAAGGAAGACGCCGCAACCCGGATTCCCGACAAGCGTCCGTCGTTAAGAAGGCTGGCTACCGAGATCGCGCAGAAGCTTATCGAGCCGAACGTCACTTTCAACAGGAAAGAGACAGACATGGGCAGGGACCTTGCGGCAAGCGAGGCCAAACCCGTTTTCTTCCACATCCAAAGGGGCGAGATGATAGTGCGGGAGGGGGAGACGGTGACCCAGGCCCATGTGGAAAAGCTGGCCCAGATCGCAGGCAGACAGGAGAACCGCGGATGGTTCAAGGCGTTTTTCGGCCTTTTCACGTTAAGCCTTCTGCTGGTTGCGCTGGCCGCGACGTTTCTGACGAAGTTTCACGAGGACATCGCAGAATACCCCAAGCTACAGCTTTTGTTGGCGGGCCTTCTGGTGTCGCATATGGGAATGCTCTGGGTTTCGCACGGCGTCTCTTCTATGTTTCTGCCTCAAACGCCACGGTTGGACATTTCCGCATACATGCTGGCGGCTCCGCTTGCGTTCGGGCCGATGATCGTCTCCATCTTTTTCACGATGGAGCTTACGGCGTTTTTCTCCGTCATTGCGGCGGCGTTCACGCTTCTTTTGTTCAGGGACATGCCGGCTCTGGCCCTTTTGACGATAACGTCGGGGCTGATCTGCGCCTGGCGTGTCAGGCGTTACCAGAGGCGATCGAGCGTCATAAAGGCCGGGTTGTACGTAGCCGCGACTAACGTGTTGGTGGTGGCGGCGTTCGACATGGCGGGGACGCAGTTGTTTTCCGTGGATCAGTTGTTCAACCCGGCGTTCGCCGCTGGCGGCGGGATATTGATGATACTGCTTGTTTCCGGCGCCCTTCCGGTTATCGAGAGCCTGTTCCCGGTCGTGTCCGACATCAAGCTGTTGGAGCTGGCCAGCCTCGACCACCCATTGCTCCGGCGGATGATAATGGAGGCGTCGGGAACCTACCAACACTCCATGATGGTGGGCAACCTGGCCGAAGAAGCGTGCAAAGACATCGGCGCAAACGCCCTGCTGGCGAGGGCCGGGGCGCTTTTCCACGACATCGGCAAGATGAAGATACCCGATTATTTCGCGGAGAACCAGCGATCCGGCGTAAACCCGCATGACAAGCTCAGCCCGTACATGAGCGCGAGGATCGTGCTTAACCACATAAAAGAGGGCATGGAACTGGCCAAACAGA
>JADGAO010000060.1:5594-14823 GCA_015231995.1 Nitrospinota bacterium
AACACAGCTCATACGGTTCTTCTACAACAAAGCCAAGGAAGAGGAAAAAACGTCCAACACGCAAACGCTTGAGGACGATTTCCGTTATCCCGGCCCCATACCGTCGTCGAGGGAGTCTGCGGTTGTCGCCCTTGCCGACAGCGTGGAGGCCGCAGGACGCGCATGCGCCAATCCCACGCCGGGCGCGTTCAAGAGCATCGTTACGGAAGTCATTAACGACAAGTTCGCGCAAGGCCAGTTGGATAACAGCCATCTGACGTTGAAAGACCTTGCCATCATCACCGAAAGTTTCACCCACGTCCTCACGGCGATACATCATCAGCGCATCGAGTATCCAGATGTGGGCGGCGCCGAAAAGGAGCGGCGAGTAGCCGATGCCGGTTCAAATATCAAAGCGAGGGACGGCAAGGGGGCGTAAAACCCCCGGCCTTTTAAAAACCGCCCGCTCGATACTGTCGGGGCTGTCCCTTAAGGACGCGGAGCTTTCTATACTTCTCACGGGCGACCGGGAAATCCACGGCCTCAACCTGACCTACCGTGGCAAGGACAAACCCACCGACGTACTCTCTTTTCCGCAGGACGACACGGAGCCGGTTGAAGGCTCCCCCCGTATCCTGGGCGATGTGGTCATATCGGTGGAGACGACGGAACGGCAGGCCGTGGAAAAAGGCCATACGTTCGACCGGGAGTTGACGATACTGCTTATCCACGGCGTTTTACACTTGATTGGGTACGATCACGAGCGAGGCCGTAAAGACGGGATCGTGATGCGGGCGATGGAGAAACGGTTGTTGAAAGAAGTGGGAGGATAGGGGGTAGGTCGGGCTTTTTGTCGTCCTGAGCCGCAGGCGAAGGACCTTGCATTTGCTTCCCCCTGGCCGCCTCTGGTTGTTGCCCGAATGTTCATCGGGTGTTTTTCGCCCCGATCTCCTCGGTAGGGGCGGCTCGGGAGCCGCCCTCCCTTAAAAACGGGCGCGTCGCGACGCGCCCCTACGAAGACCGAGGTGAACACCTCGAACAGCATCCTTTAACCACTGGAAAGCCAAAGGGCGCCGGGGTCAAGAAGACCACCGGCGAGCAAAAAAGATGATAGCCACGCTAAACGAAGAGACGGAACGTGAGAGTAATGTTTTCACTTCCTGCGTGGTGTTTTGCGTTTCATCCCGAACCTTGGACGGCCAAATCACCGTTTATGGCCGGGTTTATTTGGAATCTGGAATTATCTTTTCCAACTGCGAGATAAGCATGGGAAGGTCTTCGAGGACTGTGGCGGAAATAATATCAATATCAAGCGAATCATAGCCGTGGATCAGCCTGTTTCGCATTCCTATCATTTCATCCCAAGGGATCGCCGGATATTTTGCGCGTGTTTCTCCTGAAACCTTGGAGGCGGCTTCGCCGATAATTTCGATGGCGCGTGTCAACGCCAGTTGGGTCACACGGGAACCGGCAAGGTCATCCACAGTCTTGCCGCTGGCTATCTCGACGGCTTCGCGCGCGTAATCGAGCATGTGGCGCACGCGGATGGTCTCGTCATGATGCGTCATATTGAACCATAGCC
Organism: Nitrospinota bacterium; assembly: GCA_015231995.1. GTDB lineage: Bacteria > Nitrospinota_A > UBA7883 > UBA7883 > JACRLM01 > JADGAO01. The sequence continues at coordinate 7,156 of JADGAO010000060.1, forward strand.
TCTCGCATAACTTTATCCCGGAAATACCCGCTTATCGAACCGGGTGTGTTCATGTCCACCTTCCTTCCCAGGATATTTGAAAGCTCAATTTCCATTCCGGAGAACCTGATGAGGCCTGGCGTATGACCCGGTTCGAATTGCACGAGAACGTCTATATCGCTCTCCGGCGTGAAATCGTCCCTTAGCACGGAGCCGAAAAAGGAAAGCACAGCGATATGGCGCTTCTTGCAAAATTCCGCCAATATCTCTTTCTGGACGCCGATGTGAATTCCGTTCATCGTCAGCATGTCTCCTCTTTTTCAGCAACGAGATTTTACCAGATTATTCGCTTAACAAAGTATGCGCCCCAAAGTTCCAATTGGGTATCCCCCCCTCACTACTTCCCCGCCAAATGCGTCTTCAATCGCTCTTTAGCCTTCTCATATCCGAGCAGGGCGATGAAACTGCCCACCTTCGGGCCGGAGGACTGGCGCAAAAACACGCGGTATAAAGTTTTGAACCAGTCTTTCATCTTTATATCGCGCTCTTTGGCCGCTTTGAACGCCATGTTCTGCAAAGCTTCCGGTTCTGGCGTGGGCGACGTATTTTCCATCTCCTCTAACCCTGCAAGAAGCGCCGCCAACGCCTCGTCATGTTCATGCCCGGCCTCTTCCTCCACCTTCTGCGGCAGGAACACTTCGGTGTAATAAATGATCGCCTTGGCGATAAGCTCGTCGTAGTAGCCGATGTTCTCGGCGATATGCGGCTGGTATTTGATGAGGTACTCCCGCACCATCGCAGGGTCGGTTTCGTTTAACGCCACCACAAGGTCGTAGATCATCGAGTAGGTAACAAGGTTCCCACCCGCAAGCTTTTCCGCGTGCGCGCCTTTGGATAGCCGGGAGATAAACGGGGCAGGGGAGTCCACCGAGCCGTCGTACCCGCCCACCAGTTCAAGATACTGGTCGATGATTGAAGGTAGCAACGGCAAGCCCATTTTTTTGGTCTGCTGTGGCTTGAGGTACATGAAATAAAGAAGCGAGTCCACAGGGGCGTAGCGGAGCCACTGGTCTATGGAAACGCCGTTGCCGATTTTTTTGGAGATTTTGCGCCCGGTTTCGTCCAGGAAAAGCTCGTACTTAAAAAGCTCCGGCGCAGACCCGCCGAGAATATTGACGATCTTCGCGGAAAGACGGCCAGATTCTATCAAATCCTCTCCATGCATCTCGTAGTCAATGGCGAGGCTATACCACCTCAACGCCCAGTCCACTTTCCATCCGACCTTGCACCCGCCATTGAGGACGCTGACCGTGCCAGAATGGCCGCAGGACGTGTACTTGCCTTCGATTGAAACATCGCACACATACGAGACTGTCAGGTTGTTCGCGTCGTATCCAGTGACGCGGGTTGTGTATATCTTGCCGCAGTTTTCGCATACGGGAAAAAACGGGCTCCACGCCTCACGCTTGTCTTCGCTGATGGTGGAGGTGAACAGCTCTTTGATCGCAGAGTAATGGCGCATGACCTGCGTAAGCCCGCCGTTGAAATCGCCCGCCCTGTATTTCTCGGTGGAGGAGTAGAACTCGCACGGGAAACCGAACGAGTCCAAGAACTCGCGGAGCCGCCTGTTCATGTAATGCGCGTATGACGGCTCTTCGCCGAACGGATCGGGGACGGATGTCAGCGGTTTGCCGAGATGTTTTTTGACCATGTCCCTGTTGGGTATGTTCTGCGGAGCCTCGCGCAGGCCGTCCATATCGTCGGAGAATGCGATCAGATGCGTTTCCGTATCTGGCGATATCGTTTTTAACGCCTGCAGGACGAACGATGTGCGAGCCACCTCCCCGAACGTGCCGATATGTGGCAGGCCGGACGGGCCGTATCCTGTTTCCGCCACAACCCTGTTTTTGCCGAGACGGTTGAGCCTGTCGAGTATTCTCTGGGCCTCGATAAAAGGCCATTCTTTGTATTCCATGTTTTCCTGAAAAAGCCAACATTATATATCATAGAATCATTCTCGCTTGCCTACTTTAGGCAATTGAGGTTTTCCAGGGGCTGTCGCCAAATAGTAAAGCAGAACGATAAACGTTGTTCGAGGTGGTCGCCTCCGGAGAATGGCGGGTGAAGAACACCCCTTTGTCCCCCGAAGCTCGGGGGACCGCCACGGAGCCTGCCCTGAGCGAAGCCGAAGGGTGGCGAGGGGGTTTAATTAAACCCCTCCGGCGCGATTACGCGCCACCTCCCCTTTCTAAGGGGAGGGAAAAGAATGGAGCCTTCGCTTCGCTCTGCAAATGTACAAGAACACCCACGCCGAGCATTTTGGAGACAGCCCCTTCTAAAACACGATTGCTGGTATGATCATAGGCAAAACAGGGAGACGTATTCCATGAAACCATTTCGCCTGCTGGTTCTTTTTTTGATGACCGGATTGTGTTTTTCCATTCCTGCATTTGCCGGAGGGATGGCGGGTGGTGAAATAAAGGTTCCGTATAGAGGCGATTATGACGCGGAGTTTAAGCGGGTAAAGCCTTTGGCGGAGAGCGGCGACGCCCATGCCCAGAATGACCTGGCAACCATGTACTACAACGGGCATGGCGTGCAACAGGATAATTCCATAGCCTTTCAATGGTATCGGAAAGCCGCCGAGCAGGGTCTCGCCGACGCCCAGTACAGGCTCGGCGCCATGTATGATTATGGTCATGGAGTGGCGCAGGATTACGCCGAAGCCGCGAAATGGTTCAGGAAATCAGCCGAGCAGGGTCATGCGGAGGCTCAACATCATCTTGCCCTCATGCTTGAGTGCGGAAGGGGCGCGCCGCAGGATTACGCCGAGGCCGTGAAATGGTACAAGAAGTCAGCCGAACAGGGACATGCCGAGGCTCAGTACAATCTCGCCCTTATGCTCAGTTTTGGGCAGGGTACGCCGCAAGATTATGTCGAGGCGCACAAATGGTCGGAGATTTCCGCCGCGCATTCGGTTGACGAATCCCGCGATCTTGCCCTTACGCTCCGGGATCAGGTGGCGGAGAAGATGGCGCCAGATCAGATCAAAAAGGCCGAGAAACTGGCGAAAGAGTGGAAGCCGAAGAAACAATAGTTGTGGAAGCGGGGTATGGATGGAATTCCATTCTATGTGTCATTCTGAGCGAAGCGTAGCCCTTCGAGGGACTCAGGGTAAACTCCGCGAAGAATCCATCAGACATTGTCATTCTGAGCGAAGCGAAGAATCTATCGAAGAGAATATTCTGTTTTATTTTGATCCTTCAGTCGCTAAGGCTCCTTCAGGATGACATGACTATTGTCATTCTGAGCGAAGCGAAGAATCTATCGAAAAGAATATTCTATTATACTTTGATCCTTCGGTCGCAAAGGCTCCCTCAGGATGACAACAACGTGTCATTCTTTTTTTCCAATGTGCAGTTAATGTGCAGTTATTGTCTCTTTGGGACGGCGGGGTGAAGAACACCCCTTTATCCCCCTTAGTAAGGGGGACCGCCACGGAGCTTGCCCTGAGCGAAGCCGAAGGGTGGCGAGGGGGTTTAATTAAACCCCTCCGGCGCGATGACGCGCCACCTCCCCGAACTTCGGGGAGGGAAAAGGAAGGAGCCTTCGCTTAGCCCTGCAATGTACAAGAACACCAACGCCGATGATTTGGGAGCCAGCCCGACCCGACCACTGTGTACCTGTCAGCGATCCATTTTCCCGGCCAAAACTTTTGCCCGCCTCATCTCTTCTTCCGTAAGTCCGCTTTCCTCAAATTCCAGTTCAAGCGTCCTGGCGAAAGCTTCCTTCACTGCGGTCGCCAGTTCATCGCGTGTTATGGGGCGAGTAACAAAATCGTTCATCCCCCCAAGCAGGGATAGCGACGCGTTACGTTTCGCCAAGTCGGTGAAGTTTAGGCAGTTGGCGTAACGCTCCGCGTCTATGGACAAAACGATGGAACCATGTTGCAAGGCCGCCGTTTTGAGCCTTCGTTGGGCGCTTCCCACGATTTTTTTGCCGTTCACGGAAATTTCGTGACCAAGCCTTGTGGCGAAACAACATGGGTTATTGCGTATGCCCGCCGCCCGCCCGCCATCGTCAAGGGACAATCCCAGACTCGTTAGCGCGTTCCGAATCGGGAGAGCGATGGTTGCGTACATTTCCGGTAGCGACCCGAAAAATTTGCTGTGAGACGGTATCACGACGGCGTAGGTCAACTCGTCCCAGTGCAGAATGGCGCGACCGCCAGTGGGGCGCCGGACTAGTGGGATATTTTCGGCTTCAAGAAACGCAAGGTTGACGTCCGTTTCCGGTTTTTGCGCGTAACCTATGGAGAGCGTGGGCTTGTCCCAACCGTACAAACGCAATACGGGCGTGGTGGCGCATTCGAGCAGGGTCGAATCCACCCCCATGTTCCACCTCCCGTCGGCGGGCGGGTTTACGATTAGTCTCCAGGATTCGTTCATTCGCATTTAAATACCATTTTAAACAAACTGGACATTTTTATCTCATTGTTTGATATAATTTCCAGTTTCGTAGTTAAGTAGATAAGGTTTATTTAGATTAAATCATGTTCGACGGTCTTACCGAAAGGCTCGACGGGGTCGTAAAACGGCTCCGGGGCATGCATAAACTCACCGAGGAGAATGTCTCCGAGGCGATGCGTGACGTGCGTCTTGCGCTCCTTGAAGCCGACGTTAACATAACGGTTGTCAAAGAGTTTGTCGCAAGTGTCCGCAAAGACGCGCTTGGCGTGCAGACGATGGCGGGGCTTACGCCGGGCCAGCATCTGGTCAAAATCGTCCACGACAAGCTTGTGGAGCTTTTGGGTGGAGAGCAGGCGGATATCAAGTTCGCCGAACGCGGCCCCACGACGATTCTGATGACGGGCCTGCAAGGCTCCGGTAAAACCACGACCACCGCCAAACTCGCAAAGCTGATTGCCAAACGCGGCTACAAGCCGATGGTCGTTTCCGCCGACATATACCGCCCCGCCGCAATGGAGCAGTTAAAAGTCCTGGCGCGGGAGATTAACGTCCCCCTGTTTGACACCAACCCGTCCATGACCCCGGCTTTCATCGCAAAGGGCGCTCTGGCCGCGATGGAAAAAGAGGGGGCCAACGTCCTGCTACTCGACACCGCAGGCCGTCTGCATATTGACGACGACATGATGGCGGAGCTGGAAACGCTTCGAAGCATCATCAACCCGACGGAAATATTGTTCATCGCCGATTCGATGACCGGCCAGGACGCGGTGAACGTGGCTCGCACTTTCAACGAGCGCATCGGCATGACAGGAGTGATCCTGACCAAGCTCGACGGCGACACGAGAGGCGGCGCGGCCATCTCCATAAAGAAAGTGACCGGCGTTCCGATCAAGTTTACGGGCGTGGGCGAGAAGATAGACCAGTTCGAGCCGTTTTACCCGGATCGTCTTGCGGGGCGGATACTCGGCATGGGCGACGTGATGAGCCTTGTCGAGCGCGTCCAGGAGACGATGGACAGCAAGCAGGCCGAAGCGCAGGCGATGAAGATGTTCTCGTCCGGCTTCAGTCTCGACGATTTTCTTGATCAGATACGCATGGTCAAAAAAATGGGGCCGCTGGAGGGTTTGCTCAAGATGCTTCCCGGAGTTGGCGGCGCAATGAAAGATATAAACTTCGACCCCAAAGAGATATCGAGGGTTGAAGCTATCATAAGCTCCATGACGAAAAAGGAGCGCGCTCAACCGCATATAATCAATATGTCGCGGAAGGTTCGCATATCCATGGGGAGCGGCGTCGAGGTGGATGCGGTAAATCGTTTGCTGAAAAACTTCGAGAAATCGAAGAAGATGATGAAGACCCTTAGTAAGTTCAAGGGGAATAAATCGGCGGCCAATCCGTTCGCCGGGTTGGGTTTTTAGAAATACTGTTCTGGTTAAAGGGAGATTATAAGATGGCTGTTGTTTTGAGGCTTAGGCGCATGGGCGCAAAAAAAAGGCCGATATACCGGATTGTGGCGGCGGATTCGCGTAGCCCTCGTGACGGAAAGTATCTGGAGGCGTTGGGCCAGTACGATCCGCGCAAGGCCGAAAACCAGGTTGTCCTGGAACGGGAGCGCGTGACTCACTGGATTAAGAATGGCGCGGAGCTGTCTGTGGCGGTGCGCAACATTTTAAAAAGGGAAAAGGCTCTTTAGCGGAAAACCGTCCGGCGCAGGCTTTGGCCATACGCGCCGGGATCGAGTCCGCTGGAGTTGTCCGTCTGGAGGTATTGCCCGTTGAACGCTCTTATTGAACGCATTGCTCGTTCGCTTGTGGACGACCCGACCCAGGTTGCGGTGACTTCGTCGGAGGACGGCGACACAACGTCGCTGGAACTGCGCGTCGCGCAGGACGACCTGGGCAAAGTTATCGGCAGGCGCGGCAGGACTGCGGCGGCCATGCGGACCTTACTCTCCGCCACGGCGTCGAAAAACGACAAAAGGGCCGTTCTCGAAATAGTCGAGTGACTTTTTTGGCCGGCGACCCCTTGCAGAACCTCAAAAACGATCCGGCCCAGTTGGCCGGACGTTCCGACCCTGATATGAAGATAGCTGTCGGAAGGCTCCTTCGTCCACATGGAGTGAAAGGCGAGATTAAGTTCGTCCCGTTTTTCGACGGCATTCCGGAGTTGATAATCAACACCCCCGTGGAGCTTGTCATGGAAGGTGGGGCCGCCCCCCTTTTCGCCACACCGGTCAATTTTCGAGGATCGGAGAAGGCGCTCATCGTGAAATTCTCCGGCTTTGACAATCCAGAAGACGCGCGCGCTTTGACCAACCGCGTGGCGCAGTTGGAGAGAAGGCGTATGCCCGATTTACCGCCGGGAAACTACTACTACGAAGAGATCATCGGCCTGCCTGTCTATGACGAGGAGGGCGTTCGGATCGGCTCGCTCAAAGACTTCTTTCCGGCGGGCGACAAAGACGTATGGGCTATCGAGACGGTCAGCGGAGGGGAGATACTGCTTCCATGCCTGCCCGAAACATTGCTGAACGTGGATTTGCAACGCGGGGCCATCACCGTCAGGCTGATGGAGACGATATTGTAGGGGCGAACCTATGTGTTCGCCCTCGGCCCCCTGACAAGGGGGCGGCGAGCGGAGCTAGCGGGTTTTTTTTGAAACTAACCCCCCGGCGCGAATACGCGCTACCCCCCTTATCAGGGGGGCTTAGGAGTCACCATCTCCCGCACGGGGCGAGAGTGAAGAGAGGCGCGACCCGATCACCCTTTTTAAACCGGGCGACCCACCGGGTCGCCCCTACGCGGAATTTACCCTGCTTCCCCGTGGTCGCCTGACCACGGGTACTTGTGGTCAAGATTAAGACTGTGGTCAGGCCGGATTGTTGCCAACCCCCCCCTTCCTTAGTAAGGAGGGGGCGCCGCAAAGCGGCGGGGGAGGTTTAATTTGTCCTTGGAGCGATATTTTGGCGCTAATGAGCGATAAGATCGAATTAAACCCCCTCGGCGCGGAGTTTACCCTTGAGCGATAGCGAAGGGCGCCACTCCCCCTTTGTAAGGAGAGTTTTGCAAAAGTCGTTGACCAATTATCCTGCCCCCTCTCCCGCGCAACATCGCGGGAGAGGGTCGGGGTGAGGGCTACAAACAGTGTTTTGAGTTAGAGCCACGCGAGCTTCAACATTATTGAGATACGGCTTGTAACCCCTCACCTGGCGCTTTGCGCC
>JADGAO010000061.1:0-2965 GCA_015231995.1 Nitrospinota bacterium
TCTCTTTTCGGCGACAGCCCCTATTTAAAAAAAGCTTCGCTTGCAACAAGAAGGTAAAGGCTGAAGGAATAGTAATTCTCCTTCTCCTTCGAAAGCTTTTCGTCCGCCTCTTTGAACAGTTTTTCTGCAAGGGCCGTCTGGCCAACTCTCTTTGCGGTGAGCCCGTATATGGCATACACCCCGGCGGTGGCGGATGACATCGCAATCGCGTCCCTATCCAAATCCAGCCATGTTGGGACATAACCGAGCTGACCGTATAACCTGAGCGCCTCCCGGACGCCTTTCGGATAAGCCTCCGCGCCTCCCTCGCCGGCAAGGTGCAAGAGAACCCGGATGGCGTCGTATCCGAAATAAACGCTTTTTTCGGAATGCAGTTTGACGCCTTTTTCCGTAGCCAGAGCCCAATCCGCAGGCAGGCCATACAGCCCGAAAAGGCTTTGAGAAATAAAGTGCGCGCTATCCCCCCACACCTTGTCCCAATACGTCTTGTCGTCCACTTTGGCGAAAGCGCGGAAGGCGGGAAGGATAAGGTAAGAGGGGTTGAATACGAGAGTCTCTTTTTTGATGAAGCCGTAGTAGCTCGGCAGGAGCAGGAGGCGGCCCTGCCAGTTGGCCACAAGGTTCTTCCTTATGGATTGGACTATCGGGAGCGCCTCTTTTGCGTAAGCCTGGCTCCCCCATTTGTCGGCGGCCTTCAGCAGGGCGAGAGCTATGAGCAAATCCCCGTCGGTGGCGTTGTTATGGTCAATAATTTCCCAGCGCCCATCCAGCCTTTTGCCCCACTTCCAGGCGAAAAGCCCGTCCGTCCTAACGCGCAGGTTGCTCTTCGTCCAGGCCCACATCCTGTCGAACGCCTCCCGGTCGCCGAAAGCTACGGCCAGAAGCAGGCCGTAGCCCTGCCCTTCCGAGTGACTGCAACTGTCCTGGTGGAAATCCACTATCCGCCCGTCCCTGGAGAGGAAGGCGGATTTGTAGCTCTCCCATTTTTCCTTTTCGCCGCCGTAAGCCGCGCCCGAAAGCGCGATGGTCATCACGACGGCCATCGGGAGAAGCTTTACAAGCCTACTCACGCGGGGGTTTGCTCTTGAAAATAAGTTGCGACAGGAACGAAAGGATTCTGCGCCCAACACTCTTCGCTTCCCTCCTCTCTCCTTCGCGCTTGTTTTCGCCCACGTCTTTGTTTTGCGCCCCGCGCCTGTCACCGCTTATGCGGCGGCGCTCCTGCGCCTTCAACATGAAGTAAAACACCGCCGACAAAAGGACAAACGCCATGACCAGGAATGAATAATAATACTCCTGGATGGTGGACAACAGGTAGTCTTTCCACGAGAATTTGCCGCGTTTGCCGATGGAATACTTCTCCCCCACGCTCTCCGTATCCACCTTGTAATCAGGAGCCGTCAGTTGCACCAGCGACAGGTCGCCCTTGAGGTTGCTGTGAACCTCCGGCTCTAAAAGAGCCTGGCTTAACGCAAGAACGTCCCCTGCGGATACGGCCGTCATCGTAACGACGGTCCTGCCCTGCCTGTACGGCGACTGATTCTCCATGACAAGGCCTACATTGGAGCCAAGGCCGCTTCTCTGCTTGCTTTTGGCGTACACAATAACGTCGCCCCAGTCGCGGAGGACCGGATACGCCATCTGCGAGTCCACCGCAAGCGACAGCGGAGCGTTCTTCAGCAGGCTCGGCGGGATAGAAGCCGTATCGCCGATGACGAGTATCTCCCCGTCCCACCCCTTCGGCTCCTCCAGCGACACCTTAAGCCCCAACAGCGGATATCCGTTCTTCTGCGTCATCAGCCCGATTACGTTCAACGCGGCGTCCGCCAGCTCCTTCTTCGGGCTGGTCACATACAGTATGGACTCGAACCCATCCGGCCAGCGCGTCAACGGAAAACCGTTAAGAGTGAACAGCTCCAGATTCGGCATCTGCACGAAGTGCGACATGGGCGGGAAGTAAATGGACGAGTTCTCGAAAATAGTCAGGAACAGGCTCTCCGGCTGTATCATCTCGCACTCCTGCCCGTGCGGGGTGAGGATCGGGATAAGCTTGATAACGTTCATTCCCGGCTTGAACAGGTATGTGGGTATCTCCAGCTTATAGCCTTCTATGAATTCGCCTGCGGCCTTGTCCATATTCAGGGAACGGACATGGATGCCGTTGAGCGTGACGTTGAGCACGGAGTCCGGCCTCAGGCCCGCGCCGTAGGTGTAGTTGAGGAGCAGGCGCACATACTGGTTTTCCTTGATGAAAAAGTCCGGCGGGAGCCTGAAAGATATGTCCCTCGGCGTGCCCTGAAAACCCTTGAACGTATGAGTGGTGAAATCTAGCGACTTGAGCCGCACGGCCTTGTCCGACAACAGCATCCGTTTGCCGCCATACAAAGTTATCTCTGGCAGATGGAACTCCAGCGGGGTCATCTCGTCGGTGCCCGGATACGGGAACGTCAGGTTGGCGAACGTCTCGGCGGCGATCTTCAGGTGGTTGTTGTCGAGCCCTGAAATTATGAACAGAGCGTGCGTTGAGTCGTTGAGGCTCCTGGCTTCTTCGGGCGCAGTGGCCTTGAAAATCTCCTCGTCGGGCGGCAGGGACATGACTTTGATAAGGGGCCCTTTTACCGACGCTCCGGTCACGCCGCGTTTAGCGAGGAATTCCTCCACGAACGCCTTGTCGCCCATAAGTATGTTGTCATACCCCCGGCGTATCTCCCTTGAAGTGGTGAACGTCACTTTCCGGTAGTCAAACCTTTTGGCCACGCCAGAGGCGGCTACCCCCGCCTCGGTGAGAATGTCGGAGGTGTATCCGTCCGTAATTATGTTCACTTCGCCACCGGACATGATCTTGGGATCGAAAAGAAAACCGGGAGCCTTCGACAATTGCAGAGGGACGGGCTTGAGAGAATATTCGATGGACAGGACCGCCTCGTCCATGCTGATTGTCGTCCACAGGTCTGGGGCGCATGGG
>JADGAO010000061.1:2990-14793 GCA_015231995.1 Nitrospinota bacterium
GATTAGCCAGGAAGGTAAGCGTGTTATACCCCTCTTCGAAAAGGCCGACGGGAATATTGACGTTCAGCTTCCCTTCTGGATCATTTGGGCTAAGCTTGGCCTGAGCCACCGGATCGTCGTTGAACTTTATGACAAGCTGTGACGAATCCTCAAGCAGGTTCGTAGAGTTTATATAACCGAATTTAATTTGGGCGCTTTCCACCTTCCACCTATCGGGGATGGGGATGGGAATGTCAATCATTCCGCTGATGCAACGCAGGTGTATCTTCGATTCGCCCACAAGTTTTTTCATTGGAATTTCAAGTTTCTCGGCGCTGGCGGAGGGCGCGGCCATCCAAAAAACGCAGGCTCCAAGCACAAGAGCGGCCAATCTGACGGAGGTGGCTACGCGCATATTTAATATATGTCTTTTTAAATTAGATAGTTGCCTTTGACGAAATCCGCTGGCATCCCCTTGGAAACAGCGGATTGAAATTGTATCATTTTATAACTCAAAAAAAGCTCTGGAAATTGTTTTTTCATGTCCGGCAGGCGCAGGCGCTCAATACGCTCCATCAAGCCACCCCTTCCCGCACGGCCACCACAGCTGGCTCCAGGCTCACTTGCGGAGGAGCCTTGAAAAACTTGCGGATCCAGTCTCTAAAGGTCTTCCACATCCACAGGAGGATGGACTGGCCGATCTCCAGTTGTGCGCGTATTCCCTGAACCATCAAAGCCCATATCAGTTCTTTGGTGTCAACGCCTTTGCCCGATTCATTCCAGAAATCAACCCATCGCTGGCTGTCGCCGAACGTAAACTTCACCGCTTTGGCGAAATCCTCTTCCCCCCTGGAAAACTCTGTCCCGCAAATAACCGTCTTTTTCCTTTTGATGACGCGCCTGATCCGCGACTGGAACGTGTATGTTTCACCGTAGCTGTCGGAGACGGTCAACTCCACATCGTCGTTTAGCTTGATATTGAATGTCGGCGACACCTCGACGCTCAAACCCTTTAGCGACACGTCCTTGAGTTCGCCCTCCACCGTCTGCTTCATCCTGGTAAAAAACACGCTTGCCGACCCATAAGCCTTTATCCTGTGATGCCGCCTCACCTGTTTCTTCTCCCAAAACGCCCCCAGGGCAACCACCGCCAGAAAGATGTTGAATACGCACCATGCCGCCGTCACCAGCACCACGTCCCTGTACAGGGGATAGTTGATCCATGTGTAGATAGCCATCGGTATGGAGATGACGTTGATGCTGACCACGATGAAGAAGGGGGCCGCAAGCGGGTTTAACGACGCGGTATCAATCGTGCCCCCTTTTGGCGTGATCTTGAATGTCGGCTTGAACGGGTTGAGGATGACGGAGATAAGCGCGGGAATAAGGAACAGCGCCTGCACGCTTTCGTAGATTTCGGAGAAGAACGGCTTCCTTACCTTGCCAAAAAAGAAGTCCATGGTAAGGGACACGCTCAAGACATACGGTACGGCGTACGCCAATATCTGACCAACCGACGCGTGATAAATCCTGAGGCCGAAGATAAGGTACAGCGTCGGGGCGATGTAGAATATGAAACGCGACATCCCGAAGAACCAGAAGAACGACGAGTTGAAGTAACACACCTTCTGAAACATGCTCAGGCCCGTGAAGACAAGCGCGTTGCGTAGCATGAAGAGCTGGAGCATCCCCTGCGCCCATCGCGTGCGCTGGATAACGTAGTCGGAAAACGTTTCCGGCGACAAGCCGCAAACCATCGGACGGTCTATATAAGCGCTGTTAAGCCCTTTATTGTGCAGGATCAGCGCGGTCTCCGCGTCTTCGGTTATCGTGTAGGTGGCTATGCCCCCGATATCCATCAGGTGTTTCCTGCTGATAATGGCCGCCGAACCGCAGAAGTAGCTGGAGTTCCAGAAATCCAGCCCCAGGTGTATCAGGCGGAAGAACATGTCGTTTTCCACGGAGACGCTACCCACCCCCTCCAACTGCTTCTCCACAGGGGTAGGGTTGATGAAAAAATGGGGCGTCTGCACGAGGAAAAGCTTCTCGTCCCTGGCGAACATGCCCACGGTGTTCTCCAGCAAGTCGCTGGTGGGCACATGGTCGCAGTCGAGCACCACGACCAGATCCCCGTCCGTTATCCGCAGAGCGTGGTTTATGTTGCCAGCTTTGGCGTGTTTGTTCGTCTCCCTGGTGATGTAGTTGACGCCCAGGTCCACCGCCAGTTTGCGAAGGCTGTAGTAGCGGTTCCACGCCGCCTCCGCTGTTGCGGGGTTGCGCCTGCGCGCCTGCGTGCCGCCGTCGTCGAGTATGTGTATCCGCAGTTTGTCCGCAGGGTATCTCATCTGAGCGGCCGCCGTCGCGGTGACCCTCGTTATCTCTTCCGACTCGCTGTAAGTGGGAATGAAAATGTCCACCGTCGGCAGGTTTTTGTCATCGAGGGCGACTGGGGCTATTCTCCTCCTGAGCGGCCAGGCGTTGATGAACATGCCTAAGAGGTGGAGCGCTATGGTGTGGCACTCCGCAAGGTACAGGAGGGCAAGCCCAATGAAATCGAACGGCCCGGTATAGTACAGCGTGTCGAAAGTGCGCCACATGATGTAGCGAACCGCAAGGAAGGCCGAAAGGATTATCACGCCTACCCTGAGGAAGGATTCATGGCATTCGAACCTGTTGGCGAAGCGGTATATGGCGTAAAAAATGGCGAAAGCCACCCACCCGACAACCTGCCGCATCTCGGAGCTTAGGTACTGCTCTGTGGCGTAGAGGGAGTAGGTCAACAAACCCATGCCTAACAAAACAACGGACGCTTGAGCCGATACCCTGACTGCGGAAGTTCTGTTCATTAATTTAAGTTATCGCCCTGCCCAGGCTGTTTGATTACTTTTCCGCATCTGAAGCCGTGACATTCTTGGAGAACATATCCTTGACGTCCCATGTGTAATACCAGGTCAAATAGAACTGCGCCCTGTTGGAGCTTTCGTTGAGCATTGGGAGCCGCTCCCAGTAATAGTTGACCCCGAAATGAAAAAACCATTTCCTGAAATCAACGCCAACAGCGGGGCCGCCTGCGTCGTAATACAGGTTGTTCTTCGTGCGGGAGCGGTGGCGGTATTCCACGAACGTATTGGTCACCACGCCGCCGGGAAGCGTGAACCAGTCCACCCCCTGGTTGACGAATCCCTGCGCGCCGGAGCCGTTAAGCCCGTCCACGTCGTAGGTGAGGTTGCCCCACCACGATCCGGGAAAGGCGAACGGGCCGAATTTGTTTCCGCTGTTGGCGTTCCAGTCGTAATACCAGGTCACGTACAATTCCTTGTTCGCGCTACTGGTCCCAAGCTCCGGCAACTTTTCCCAATACACCGCCGAGCCTACGGTAAGAAAATCCTTCCTCAACTCTATCCCGACGGCCGGCCCCTGTGTGTCGTAATACTTCCTGTTCAGTTCTCTTGTTCTATAGCGGTACTCCGCGTAGGTGTTTAGCATGACGTCGCCGGGAAGACTCACCCAGTCAATGCCCTGGTGTATCCAGCCCATACCGCCGGAGCCGGACACCTGGTCATCGTCATGGGTAACCTGTCCCCACATCCCCCCCGGATACCCGACAGGCTCGGCCCATCCCAACGCGGGCGACAGACAGAGAATCACGATGGCTAAAATCGTTGCGGCGGTTTTCCAGCGGAAGCAGGCCGTAAACCGGACGGAAAAGAAATAAGAAAGCTTCTTTACATCAAGATATGGCAGGCCAGATTCGTCACGCAATCGAGTTCTCCCGTAAACGAGCTTGAGCGGTCAGCTATTATACAGGTTGTTAAAAAAACCTCTAAAAAAGGGGTTCCGACAACCTGTCAGTGATTGACGAGACAAGAGATCGTCGGCGTTTGGTGATAATTGCATATAGCAATTCCAACGTCAATCTGTTTGTGAGATTTTGCGGGAGATTTTATCCGTTATTTCACCGGCACAATACGCTACATTGACTGAGCGTTAAATATCAGCCTATCCCCTTTTTTGACGCGAGACGGCTACACTCTCCATGAATAAAAACCATCGCCGGCCAAGTATTAATTGTCACACCAGTAAAAATATAAGTTGTGCGGGAAAATTGGCGGCCCCAGCCATCATCGCGCGCCCTTTTATGACGCTTTGGCACGGTTCGTGATTATCATTTACAAGTAGTGAAACATGTCAACTGATTGACGGAGTCGAGATTGACGGAGTCGAGATTGAAGGAGTCGAGATTGAAGGACGACAGGCAAAACAGCCTTACCGCAAGGGCCATGGAACAGGCGGATGAAGCCGCCCGCGCCATGAAATCCCTCAATGCGATCATGTCCGCCTTTCAGGAAGGGATGAGCGCCAGGGAGAAAAAGAGGGCGCGCGGCGAAGAATCGCTCGTCAAACTTTCGGCTCTTCGGCGGGAGACGGTGGACGCGCTCAAGACCGCCGTCAAAAACTCCGACAGGCTCAAAAAGGAACTCCATAATGCCAAGGACACTCTCTCCAGCCTTCAGCGGCAAGAGGCCGTGGCTAAGGGCAGATACACGGAAATACTCTCTGGACGCATTCCGATAACCAAAGGAGAAGAGGGGGAGAACGGTTTCGAGTCGCTTTTCCATAAGGAATCCGAAGAGCTTTCGGCGAGGAAAGATCAGTTCCTCAGCCGGTTGACCAACGTTTTCTCCGGCCTGGAAAACGAGATACGCGAACTCGAAGGGCGCGGAAAAGAGTTGCGCGAAAAAACAAGAGACTGCGAAGCCAGGCTCGCCGACCTTGAGCGCAAACGGGTGATACTGTTTCAGAAGCTGGAGATATACAAGGCCGAATCAGCCGAGATGGAGCGGGCTATCAAGTCCACAGAGGAAGAGGAAGAGAGGCTTTTGCGGGACTATTCGGAATTCACGCGCAGGCTAAAACCAGTCCTGTCGCTCCCGCCGTCCACGGAAAAGTTGTTAGAGAAAAACCTCCCGTCAATAACCGTTTGACGGCGCCAACATACGCCGTACGGACATCTCTTTCGCCCCGGACGTAACATGACAAAACATAAAAACGGATTTAGCGCTATAATTCCCTCAATTGATGTCCCACGCAACAACTAATACGAAGTGTTATGTTGAATTCGCAGGATACGCCCCCAATTCTCCTCATAGGGTCCAACGTGCGGTTTCTCGCCGAGAACGCCTCGCGTCATGGGCGCGAGGTCTTCACCGTCGACTATTACGGCGACTGGGACACGAAAAGACTCTCCCAAAACCGCTCCATAAAACGCGAAGGCGCAGGCGTGCTGGATCTGCGCGCGCTTATTAACCTGGCCGCCGGCCTGGAAAACTCCGGCGTGGTATACGGCCCCGGGTTCGAGAACGACTTGATGGCCCTCTCGCGCCTTTCCGACCTTGGGCGCGTCATCGGATGCTCGCTGGAAACCGTGAAAAAATCGAGAGACCCGCATTCGCTGGCCCGCGCCGCGACCGCGTGGAATTTTTCGTACCCGAAGATAGCGATGGAACTGACGGAATCCATGCGCCAGGAACGATGGCTGATAAAGCCGTTCGCAAGCCTCGGCGGGAACAGGATACGCTTCGTTGACGAAAACTACCGGCCCGGAACCGAGCGGGTGTATTACCAGAAATTCCACAGCGGCATGCCTTCGTCGGCCATCGTGGTCTCCAACGGATCGGAAGCGGCGCTTGTGGCGTTGATGACGCAGATATACGGCGACGCCTCTTTCGGAACGGAGGGTTTCAAATTCGTCGGCAACGTCTTCCCGCACCCGTTCGCAAAAGAAATTACGAACTCGGCCACCACCATCGCCGAGGCGCTCACGCTGGAATTCGATCTGAAAGGGTTGTGGGGGTTCGACTTCATCTACGGCGGCGACGTGACGCTCATCGAGATAAACCCGCGTCCCACCTCGTCGCTCGGCCTTTTGGACATGGCCACGTGGAACGACCTGCTCGGCCTGCATATCGAAAGCGTGGCCGGGAAAAAATCGAACCTTATCCTCGACCCCGGCCCCACAGGGCGCTACTTCGCGCAAGGAAGAGTCTACGCCAAATCGGACGCCGTCTTCACAGGTTCACAGACGTGGAGCGAGCGAGGGGCCAGAGACATCCCGCACGAAGGCGATTTCGTCAACGCGGGCGAGCCTGTGATAACCGTCACAGCCTCCGACTCCACATACAGCGGCGCGCTGGCCAAACTTCGCAAAGAGGCTGGCGACGCGCAGGACAGCATCACCCCAGCGACAGCCACGCCGTTCATGAAAGACTGAGTTCATGAGGAACTTCGTTTTCAACAGCCCTACCCGGATACTGTTCGGCAAAGGGCAGGTTGAAAACGTCGGCAAAGAAACCCTCGCCGTGGCTGGCAAAGTTCTGCTTCTTCACAGCGGCGGAAGCGTGAAACAAACGGGGCTATACGACAGAATTACCGCCCGGCTCCGTGAAAACGGCGTCGGGTTCACCGAGCTATCCGGCGTTAAACCGAATCCCGACATAGACATCGTAAGGCAGGGCGTATCCATTTGCCGCAACGAGGTTCTTCCGATGGTGCTGGCAGTTGGCGGAGGCTCGGTGCTGGACACGGCCAAGGCTATCTCTGCGGGCGTTTTTTACGAGGGCGACCCGTGGGATTTTTTCGATAAAAAAGCCCAGCCCGCTTCGGCGTTACCTGTGGGCGTGGTTCTCACCCTTTCGGCAACAGGCTCCGAGGCCAACGGGAACACTGTCATCTCAAACTCGCAGACAAAAGAAAAACGCCCCATTTACAGCCCGTTCCTATATCCCTGCTTTTCCATACTCGACCCGGAGCTGACGTTCACCGTCCCGCCGGATCAAACGGCGTATGGCGCGGCGGACATACTCAGCCATGTGTACGAACAATATTTCCATCACGAAAAAGAGACCTCCATACAGGACGGTTTCTGCGAGACGCTCATGCGCTCCGTCATCGAGAACGCGCCCATCGCCATCGAGCGCCCGTCGGATTATTCCGCCCGGTCAGCTTTGATGTGGGCGTCCACGCTGGCGTTAAACGGGCTTATCGGCGCGGGAGCTGTGGGCGACTGGGCTTCGCACATGATCGAGCACGAGCTTTCCGCCCATTACGGCATAGCGCACGGCGCCGGGCTTGCTGTCGTTTTCCCCTCGTGGATGACACAGGTTTACAAAGCCAACCCGGCGCGGTTCCGCAGGTTCGCCGAGAAGGTGTGGGATGTGGACACAAGAGGGATGACCGACGAGAAAGCCGCCCTTGCGGGGATTTCAGCCGTCAGGGATTTTTACAGGGACAGGTTGAAAATAGGAGTGACAATGAAAGACTACGCCATTGACGGGACGAAGATTGAGACAATGGCCGATTCGGCTATGAAGTTCCGGGCGATCGGCTCGTTCGTCCAGCTTACGCGGGATGATATTGTGGCGATTTACAAGAGGGCGATGTAGTTACTGAAGGCGCTACTTGCATCCTTAGGGAGGCTTATTTTTGTCATCCTGAGGGAGCACAAGCGACCGAAGGATCAAGTAAAATAGAACATTCTATTTGATGGATTCTTCGCGTGGTCTCAAGAATGACAATGCTCGACGTTGATTTTGCCTCGCGAATATGCTAACCTTCCCTAATGAATAAGATATCTTTTTTGACGAAAAAGGCCGGTCTTACCCTCCTTGCGCCCTGAGCGCAAAAAAACACACTTATTCCGCAACAGTTTTCAAATTAAAATACGCCGGGACCGCCTTTTGAGCCAAGGCCGAGGCGCCGCCCGGATAACCTGAAACAACTTTTGGGATTGCGTCATGAGCAGGTCAAAAAAAGAGAGCATAATCATATTCGACACCACCCTGCGCGACGGTGAACAGGCGCCGGGGTTTTCCATGACAATTGACGAAAAACTGGCTCTGGCCGAACAACTGGCCAGGCTCAACGTGGACGTTATCGAGGCGGGATTCCCCCGCTCCTCGCCGGGCGATTTCGAGTCGGTTAAAAAAATTGCCAGGGTCGTCAAAGGCCCCATCATCGCCGGGCTGGCCCGCGCCATTGACGCGGATATAGACTCGTGCGCCGAGGCGTTGAAACCGGCCAAACGAAAACGCATCCACACGTTCATCGGAACGTCCGAACAGCATCTCCAGCACCAGATGCGAAAGTCCAAACCCGAAGCGTTGAAAATGGCCGTCAACGCCGTGCGCCGGGCGATGAGCCACACGGATGACGTGGAGTTCTCGGCGATGGACGCGGCCCGCACCGACCGCGCTTTTCTGTACGAGATACTCGAGGCGGTCATCGCCGCAGGAGCGTCCACCGTCAACATCCCGGACACGGTGGGGTACGCCATTCCATCCGAGTTTGGCGAGTTGATCGCCGGCATAAGGGACAACGTGCCCAATATAAAAAAAGCGATCATCTCCGTGCATTGCCACAACGACCTGGGGCTGGCCGTGGCCAATTCGCTGGCCGCCATCCAGAACGGGGCGCGGCAGGTGGAATGCGCCGTCAACGGCATCGGAGAACGGGCGGGGAACGCCTCGCTGGAAGAGGTCGTGATGGCTGTCAGGACGCGCAGGGATTTTTTCCGCGCCGACACCGCCGTCAACACGAAGGAGATACACAAGACATCCCGCCTGCTGGTTTCCATAACGGGTGTGCCTGTGCAACCCAACAAAGCCATCGTCGGCGAAAACGCTTTCGCGCACGAGTCGGGCATCCATCAGGATGGGATGCTTAAGGAACGCACGACGTTCGAGATAATGACGCCGGAATCCATCGGGCTGAAAAAAAGCAAGCTGGTGCTGGGAAAACATTCCGGCAGGCATGCGTTGCGCAAACGGCTGGAGGACATGGGGTTCACCCTTTCCGATGGGGAGCTTGACCACACCTTCGCCAAGTTCAAGGAGCTGGCCGACAAGAAGAAGGAGATATTCGACGAGGATCTGGAATCCCTCGTTGGCGAGGAGATGGCCGCCAAGGTAAAGCCGGTCTTCGAGCTGGCGCATATGCAGACCACGTCCGGCACAAACACCATACCCACGGCCACAGTGAGGCTTGTCAGGGGCAAAGAGACTCTGACCGACTCCTCCACGGGCGACGGGCCGGTGGACGCCACCTATCGGGCCATCGAACGGATAACAGGAGTGTCGGGCAAACTTTTGTCGTATAATATTAGGTCGTTAACCCTCGGCAAAGACGCAGTGGGGGAGGTTACGTTAAGGGTAAGCATCGGCGACGAAGTTTACGCGGGCAGAGGATCGTCCACGGACGTCATCGAAGCCTCGGCCAAAGCGTGGCTTAACGCCATTAATAAGAAAGCTGGAGCCAAGTGAGCTGGTTCACCAAAGCCAAGAAGCCCCTTGAGGCTATCAAGGAGCTGAGGGACAAGAAGAAAGACATACCTGCGGGCCTGTGGCGCAAGTGCGACCGGTGCAAGGAGATAGTCTATATCACCGAGCTTGAGCGCAACTTCAACGTCTGCCCCAAGTGCGACCAGCACCACAGACTGTCAGCCCGCAGGCGTATCGAGCTTCTGATTGACGACGGGACGTTCGTGGAGAAGGACGCGGCCCTTCACTCGCTCGACCCTCTCAAGTTCAAGGACAGCAAGAAATATAAAGACAGGCTCGTCTCCAGCCAGAAGAAAACAGGGTTGAAGGACGGGATAATAACCGGCTGGGGCAAAATGAACGGACGGCCCGTTGATATCGCCGCAATGGATTTCGATTTCATGGGCGGCTCGATGGGGTCTGTCGTCGGGGAGAAAATAACCCGCGCGATGGAACGCGGCGCGACAAACCGTAGGCCTGTGATCGTAGTCGCCTGTTCCGGCGGGGCCAGGATGCAGGAGGGTACGCTGTCCCTCATGCAGATGGCCAAGACATCGTCTGCGGCGGGCCTGCTTGCTGAAAAGAAAATACCGTACATCTCCGTCCTAGCCGACCCCACCAGCGGCGGCGTGACGGCCAGTTTCGCCATGCTCGGAGACGTGATAATTGCGGAGCCGGGCGCGTTGATCTGTTTTGCGGGGCCGCGCGTCATCGCGCAGACGATACGCGAAACACTGCCGGAAGGTTTCCAGCGTTCGGAATTCTTGTTGGAGCACGGCTTCGTGGACATGGTTACGCACAGGCTGGAGATGAAAGCCTCTATCTCCACTCTTCTGGACTACATGTGCCACGGCCTGGACGCGGGCGCCGGGCGATAACCGGCGACGGGCCGGGGATGACTCGCCGGTTTATAGCGGATTCATCCCTTCAATGAACTTCGAAAAAGCCCGCGCCCATCTGGATTCCCTCAGCTTCAAAGGCATAAAGCTCGGCCTCGCCAACACCTCCGCGCTTTTAAAAGAGCTCGGCGACCCTCACAAAAAATTCGTCAGCGTCCACGTCGGCGGGACAAACGGCAAAGGCTCCACATCGGCGATGATCGCGGCCATTCTCGCAAACTCCGGCGTCAAATGCGGGTTGTACACATCTCCGCACCTGGAGACATTCCGCGAACGCATAAACGTCAACGGCGCGATAATCGGCAAGGCGAAAGCCGCAAAGCTGGTGGAGCGCGTGAAGGAGGCCGTGAAAAAAACGGGCGTCCCCGTCACCTACTTCGAGTTCGTCACGGCTATGGCGTTCCTCCATTTCGCCGAGGAAGGGGCGCAGGCTGTCGCCGTGGAAGTGGGGATGGGCGGCAGGTTCGACTCCACCAACGTCGTCACCCCCGCCGTCTCGGTCATAACCAGTATCGCGATGGATCATCGGGAACATCTGGGTTCCACCTTGCGCAAGATAGCTTTCGAGAAATGCGGCATCATCAAAAAAGGAAGCCCCGTCGTCACCGCCGTAACCGCTCCGTCGGCGATTGAAGAGATCGTTAAAACCGCAGGGGAGAGATCGGCCCCGTTGAGCGCGTCAGGCGAAGACTTCAAATGCAGAAGGCTAAAATCCGTCGAAGACGGCGAGCGGTTCGACTTCGAATCTGGCTCGGCGAGATACGATGGACTGCGTGTGAGTCTCGTGGGAAGACAACAGGTAAGCAACGCTGGCATGGCGATCAAAACCGCGCTCATCCTACGCGATAACGGATTTGAGGGGATAACCGAAAACTCGATACGGAGCGCTCTGGCCGGGGTTTTCCTTCCGGGCAGATTCGAGATGGCTCGCAAAAACCCTCCCCTTATTTACGATGGGGCGCACAACCCCAAAGCCTGTTCCGCGCTTTGCAGGGCGTTGATAGAGCGGTTCGGTCATAATAGCCGTGTGGATTTTATTTTCGGGGCGATGGGCGACAAGGACTACGCGAAAATGATTTTAAACCTTCTGCCATCTGCCCGTTCGTTCACATTCTTCTCCCCATCCGTTCCCCGCGCTGTCGCTCCCGACGTTTTCGCAGAGACGCTGACGGGGGTAAAAATTCCGCGTAAGGTCGCGCGAAGGTTGGAAGAAATAACGCGGATAATAAACTCCGCGCCGCGCAACAGCGTCACATGCGTGACAGGCTCTTTCTACACAGTCGGGGAAATCCGCGCCGCGATGAGCGGCTCGCTCGTGTCCGACAGGGCGTGAGACGTTGACTCGTTTTTCCCTTTCTTCCCCTTAACAAGGAGAGCTTTGCGTAATACATTGCGTTCGCAATATTGTCATTCTGAGCCCTTCGCTTTGCTCAGGGTAAACTCCGCATAGTTGTCATTCTGAGCGAAGCGAAGAATCCATCAAAATAGAATATTCTGTTTTACTTTGCTCAGTCGAGGACTCCCTCAGGATGACAAAATAGATAGCTCCTTTATTGCTGCCAGGGGCGTACTTCACCCCGGACTCCTGGAGCTTCGCGCTACGCCTTATCG
>JADGAO010000062.1:0-8089 GCA_015231995.1 Nitrospinota bacterium
AAGTCTTTTCATGAAAATTTCCCGGAGTTCAAGAAGGATGGGCGTATTACCGACATCGAGTTCGAAATGAGACGTAAAGACGGCGCGATAATTGTCTGCCTTCTGAACTCGATAGCCATTTACGATAATGCCGGCGAATACGTATTGAATCGGTCAACTTTATACGATATCACCGAGCGCAAACAGGCCGAGGCGGCTTTGAGGGACAGCGAGGAAAAATACCACGCCCTCTTCGAAAAACACATGGATATGATCCTGGTTTACGACGCAGTAACGCGCGCAGTGGAAGACGTCAACCAGGCCTGCGTGGACACCTACGGGTATTCCAAGGAAGAATTCCTCAAGCTTGCCGTGATGGAACTGGCCGCCGGGCCGGACGAAACGGACGAGGCCCTGCGCGAGGCGCTCAACAGGGCAGAAAGAAACAGTTTCGGGGAGATAAAGATTCCGGTCATGTACGCCAAAAGGAAGGATGGATCCATCTTCCCGCTGGAACTGGGGCTCAACCACTTCATTTCCCACGGGCGGAGAAAGATCGTGATTTCATCGAGGGACGTCACGGACGTGGTGCTGGCGGAGAAAAACATGGAAATCCAGCGCCAACAGCTGGTGCAGGCCGACAGGCTCAAATCGCTGGGAACGATCGTGGCCGGGGTCGCGCACGAGATCAACAATCCGAACAGCTTCATCATGTTCAACAGCCAGATGGTCAAGAAAGCCTGGGACGGGATCATGCCGATTCTTGAAAAATATTACGAGGAGAACGGGGATTTTCTGGCTGGGGGAATGCCTTTCACAAGGCTTCGGGCGTCGGCTCCCCGGCTTGTTGACGACATGCTCGAAGGATCCCGGCGCATCAACACGATTGTGGACAAGCTCAAAGGGTTCGCCCGCCAGGGGGAGAAGGAAAAGCTCTCGCCGGTCGACATGAACTCCGTCGCCAAAGCCTCCACATGGCTTCTCTCGCCGCTGGTCGCCAAAAGCACGCGCCGGTTCGTCACGGACTATGCGGAGAGCCTGCCGCCCGTGATGGGGGATTTGCGCGGGTTGGAGCAGGTGGCGATCAACCTTATAACCAACGCGCTCCAGTCGTTGCCGGACGACGAACGCCTGGTCAAGGTCTCCACCCGCCTGGACTCGCAAACCAACCGGGTGATTCTGGAGGTGGCCGACAACGGGGTCGGCATCGAGCCTGAAACGCTCGGCAAGATCATGGACCCGTTCTTTACGACCAAGCGGGACACCGGCGGGACGGGCCTTGGGCTGTCCATATCTTACGGTATAATCACCGAACATAAAGGAACGATAGTCTTTTCATCCGAGCCGGGCAGGGGGACGACCGTCACAGTCTCCATCCCGGCCTATTTGGCGGAGTGACGGCCGATGGCTTGCCCCGAACACCCGGTGCTGATAGTTGACGACGAGGTCTCGCTCCTGCGCGCCTGCTCCGACACCCTTTTCTCGGCGGGGATAGACAATGTCGTCACCATCCAGGACGGGCGGGAGGCGCTCGAATACTTGCGCCGGACGGAAGTGTCGCTGGCGTTGCTGGACGTGCATATGCCCCACGTCTCCGGCGAGGATATCATGGCCGTGATAAAGGAAGAACGGCCCGGCACGCCCGTCATAATCCTCACGGGACATAACGACCTGGAGACGGCGGTGCGGCTGATGAAAAAGGGGTCGGCGGACTATCTGGTCAAGCCTGTGGAGTGGAGCAAGCTTGTGTCAAGCGTCACGCTGGCGCTGGAGATGGGCGAGCTTGCGCGCCAGAACTCCATGCTCAAGACGCGGCTTCTCGACGACAGCCTGGAGAAACCGGAGGCTTTTACCGCCATCGTCGCAAGCTCGCGCAAAATGCGGTCCATATTCCAATACGCCGAGTCCATAGCCCGCGCCCCCTGGCCCATACTGGTCACAGGGGAGACTGGAGTGGGAAAAGAGCTGATGGCTTGCTCTCTGCATGTTTTGAGCGAGCGCAAGGGGAAGTTCGTGGCGGTGAACGTGGCCGGGCTAGACGACACGTTGTTCGCCGACACGCTTTTCGGCCACAGGAAAGGCGCGTTTACAGGGGCCGACCAGAACCGGGCCGGCATGATAGAGCAGGCTGGCGGCGGAACCCTGTTTCTCGACGAGATAGGCGATCTCGGGCTTCAGTCCCAGGTCAAGCTGTTGCGCCTTTTGCAGGAGAGGGAATATTATCCGCTGGGAGCCGATGTCCCAAAACAATCGGACGCCCGCGTGATTGTCGCCACCCACCGCGACATTCCAGCGCTGGTGAGGCAGGAGCGGTTCAGGAAAGACCTTTATTACAGGCTTAAAGCGCATCATATCCACATTCCCCCTCTTCGGGACAGGCCAGAGGACATCCCGGCGCTTGTGCATCACTTCGCCGAAGAAGCCGCCGTGACGCTGGGGAAGAAGAAGCCCTCCATCCCCAGGGAGCTTTACGACCTGCTGGGGTCGTATCATTTCCCCGGCAACGTCCGGGAGCTTGCCAGCATGGTTAACGACGCCGTCAGCAGGAGCATGGGCGGAACCGTCTCCCTTTCAAGCTTCAGGGATGTGATCAATGCGGAAAGCGCCGACCCTTCCTCAAATCCGCATGGGGCCGGGATCGCCGGAATTTCCATCAACTCCACGGGAAGGATTCCAACTTTAAAAGAAGCGGCCGAGTCGCTGGTGGAAGAGGCCATGCGGCGCGCCAACGGGAATCAGGCCGTGGCCGCAGGGCTTCTTGGCATTACAAGGACCGCCTTGAATAAGCGCCTTAAAAAGCCGGGCAAATTAGCGGATTAAATTTGCTCCGCCAGTCCCGTTTCGGTTTTTGATTTTGGAAATGCGCGATGGCGACCCCCTTTCGGAAGATCGCTATTCTTTAATGCCATTCTGAGCGCACGACTATTGTCATTCTGAACGCCGACATTGTCATTCTGAGCGAAGCGAAGAATCTATCAAATAATCCTTCAGCCCGGATTCCGAAATTGAAAGCCTTTTGACTCCTGGTTTTTTGTTTTTTCGAGATTCTTCACTGCGCTACGCTAGGTTCAGAATGACAAGCAACTAGTTGTCATTCTTAGCGATAGCGAAGAATCTATCTAAAGAACAATTTATTCTACTTTGCTTCGGTCGCAAAGCTCCCTCAGGATGACAAAATATGGGGGTTTTGTTGTCATTGCGGCGCTTCGATGGAATCAGGGCAAACTCCGCGAAGTAATCTCACCCTTCTTATGTCTCCGGGTTTAACGCCGAAGCAACCCCCGAATCGCCAAGGGGTGTGAAAAACGGCACACCATGTCCCATCACTGATTATCTATAATCATCTTTCGATACAAAAGCTTAGGATCAAATGCCCTTCCGCTAGCTCGCCTCTTTTTCACACCCCCTCGATGCATCCGCTAAATTTCGAATCGTATATAAAGCGCTTCATATCAATAAGTTGGTTTTCTGAAAACACTCAGGCATGAGGTGTGCATTAGTGGAGCTGGAAGAATACACGGAAAACGGATATTGCTGTTTTTGGAAAGCAAAGATGTTTTCAAAATTAAAAGGAAGCGGATGCAACCTGCAAATCAAGGTGTGGACGTTATGGAATATCTAGGCAAAATCCTGCTGGTGGAAGATGAGGAGAGCGTCCGGTATTCGCTTGAACTGGCTCTTTCGACAAGCGGTTACAACGTCATAACAGCAAGCGACGGGATCAAGGGCCTGTCCTGGATCATGGTGTCGTCGCGTTTCACCGACACATTCGACCTGATGATAATGGACGTGATGATGCCGATGATGAATGGGGTATTGCTTTTAAACAAGCTTAAACAGTTCAAGATGACTATTCCCACCCTTGTCATCACCGGTTGTAGCGACGCTGAAACGCTTGCCAAGCTCAGAGAATCCGGCGTCGAGTATATTTTGAAAAAACCCTTCGAGCCGAACGAGTTTCTGGCGAAAGTGGAAGAGCTTATGTCGAAAAACCCCAAGAAAACCCGCGCCAATGGCGAGCTGTCCTCTGCGAAGTCGGCCCCCGGGAAATCGTAAACGGGAAATAAAACAGAGACGCCGAACTTGGGAGTTTTAAGGAAGGGCGATAATCCGCGCCTTATTGGGGAGTTATCGCTCCGCTGTTTGCTGGCGTGACCAGTCCGAAATAGTGGAATGCCATGTAAACAACGAGCCTGAGCGCCAACAGCCATAATACCGTCACCGCGCCGATGGTGAAGCCCGACGCGCCCGATGGCAGAATCCATCGCGTAGGTTTGGTTACCGGCAATGTGAGCGTAACGAAAAACCTGTAAACGAAATTCTCGTTTCTCTGCGATCCGGCCATCAACGCAAGAAGCCCCTGCCCGACGAGCGTCCATGTGAAGAACCCGTCTACAAGCATCGCTACCTGAAGGACAATATACCAATTCATTCGTTAAAGAGCCTCTCGCCTGTATGTTGTTTGGCGCCGCAATAAAAAGCCCGCAGGGCTTGATCAAAGCCACCTGCGGGCTGGTTGAACAAAGGGCCGCCTGTTATCTCGGAATCAGGTCTGGGTCCTCATCACGCTACCTTTAATATCCGGGTAGCGGACATGCTCGATAAGCTCCTGTATCTCCTTGGACGGCGGAGGTGTCACAAGGCTTACGAGGATAATAGTGATGAAACCCGCTGGAATGGCAAACGTGCCGGCGGCTATATCCTTTATTCCGAACCATGGCGTCATTCCGAAGAACTTCACCCCGGCAAGATAATAGAGACAGAGCGCCAGACCGACTATCATACCAGCGACGGCGCCATAGCTATTCGCCCGCTTCCAGAATATTCCTAGCACCAGGGCGGGGAAGAACGTCGCGGCCGCTATTGAGAACGCCCAGGCGACAAGCGACAATATCAGGTCGAGCTTGAGCGACGCAGTGTAAGCCGCGATAATCGCCACGATCAGAAGAAGCCCTTTGGATATCGCTATCCTGCGGGCGGTTGGCGCGTTGGGGTCGAGCATCTTGTAATAGATGTCGTGAGAGAGGGCGTTTGCGATGGTCAGCAAAAGCCCGTCTGCGGTGGAGAGCGCCGCCGCAAGGCCGCCCGCCGCCACCAGACCCGAAACCACGTAGGGCAAGCCCGCTATCTCCGGCGTGGCTAGCACTATGACGTCCGCGTTGAGCGTTAGCTCGGCCAGCTGGACTATGCCGTCCTTGTTGACGTCGGTTATCGTGACAAGGCCGATCTTGGCCCAGTTGGTCACCCATAAGGGAAGGTTGGCGATCTGCGAACCGATAAGGTTCGTGTAAACCTCGAATTTGGCGAACACGGCGTAGGCCGGCGCAGTGAAATAGAGTATGAAAATGAAGAACAACGACCAGAAGACTGAGTATCTGGCCTCTTTGACGCTCGGCGTGGTGTAGTACCGCATCAGGATGTGCGGTAGCGCCGCCGTGCCGACCATCAGGCAGAAGGTGAGGGCCATGAAGTTAAGCCTGTCCGTCCATGGGTCCTTCCCAGGGAACGCTTTGGCGTGGCTCGTCGGCGCCTTGGCCTTCGTCTTGGCCCCGGTCAGCTCCTTGCCCCAGGCTTCTTTCGCTTCGGCTTCGGTCTTCGGGAAAGCCGTCAAAGCCTTCTCGGCTTTCTCTATATCCTTGGAGTCGGCGTTCTGCGCCTTGAGGTCCGCCAGCTTGGCCTCGGCCTTCTGGCGTTCCGGCTCAAGGGTCGCAGGCAGTCCCTTAATCTTCTCTTCTATCGGGGGTATCTTCTTTGCCAGCATATCCAAAACTTCTATCTGTTTCGGATCGTTGAAGATCACCTTTTCCCTTTCGATGACTTTCTGCAGAACGGTTCCGTACATAAGCTCCGGCACGGGCACGCCTGTGACGCGCGTGGACAGGAGCACCACCGGCGTAAGGTATGCGATGATGAGGATGATGTATTGGGCGACCTGTGTCCAGGTAACCGCCCTCATGCCGCCGAGGAACGAGCAGACCAGGATACCCGCAAGCCCTACGAACACGCCGACCTCGAAAGCGATTCCCAAGAACCGGCTGGTGATGATGCCCACACCGTAAATCTGGGCGGTGACGTATGTGAACGAAGCCAGCACCGCGCCTACTATTCCGATAAATCTGGCGAAGTGTCCGCCGTACCTTGCGCCAAGAAAGTCGGGAATGGTGAACTGGCCGAACTTTCGCAGATACGGGGCGAGGAAAAGAGCCACCAGCACGTAGCCGCCCGTCCAGCCCATGACGAAAGCAAGCCCGTCGAAACCCATAAGGTACAGTGTGCCGCCCATACCGATGAACGACGCCGCGCTCATCCAGTCCGCGCCGGTCGCCATGCCGTTGAAGAACGCGGGGACTTTCCTGCCCGCGACGTAGTATTCGGACAGGTCGGTCGTCCGGCTCATGATGCCGATTCCGGCGTACAGGCCTATCGTGGCCAACATGAAGATATAGCCGATCCATTTGCTTGGCAGGCCCACCTGTTCGAGGATCGCCAAAGCTATAAGAAACGCTATGAACCCGCCGGTGTAGAAACTGTAATATTTTTTCAGAGCCTTTTTGAAGGAATCGTCCTTGGCCATGTTTCTACTCCTCCGCCACGTCGTAATCGACGTCGAGTTTGTTCATGTACAAGGCGTAAATTCCGATCACGACGACATAAATGATCAGCGAACCCTGCGCCGCCATGTAAAAGCCCATGGGGAATCCGAAAATGACGATGTCGTTGAGCTGGTCAGCGAAGAAGATGACTCCGAAAGTAGCGATGAACCATGTGAATAGCAGAACGCCCGTGATGACAAGGTTCTTGCTCCAGTACTCCTTGTGCCTCTCTGATAACTCCATAAAGAGCTCCCTAAATGAGTTATTGCCAGTTAAAATTGCGCCCGTTGAAAAGTATGTATATATTACACCCCCTATGGTTGCGGTTCTGCGCCTTTAGCCGATATGGATTTCAGGCTATTTACAGGCATAGAGAATGTCAATCGCGTTTTAATGGCGTTTTAACGAATAGAAAGATTCTATTGCTATAAAAAATCAGTGACATTAAAATCAAAGTTTAGCGTGATTTTAAAAGAGTGGGGCTTCGGGAATAGGTCTTTTTTACGAAGTAATCTGAAACCTCATAGCGGTGCCCAAATGCCAAACGGTTACGTCCGATTAAACCCTCCATGCTCACTCCGTTAAACGAGGCTGAAAATGACCGGCGATAACGACATCCCCATATCGCTTGTCAACTCAGCGGTAGAACTTCTATCCAAACACGCCCCGTTTGACGGGATGCAGAGGGAGAGCCTTGAGTTTATCGCGAAAAAGGCGAAGGTCGGCTATTACGCCAAGGGCCAGGTTGTCGCATCGCCGGAGCAAGGGAAGGCCGACAGGTTTTACATCGTCAAACAGGGGGCCGTTGAAACGGAATTCCTGAAGACCCAGGCGGAAGAGGACGACTCGTTCCGGGAGCTCGCCGAGGGGGACTGTTTCCCGCTGGGCGCCCTGTTGTCCCGCCGCGCCGTTGCCGGCTACTACACCGCAACGCAGGACACTTTCCTCTACGAGCTTTCGTCGGAGGATTTTTTCGGGCTTCTGCGGGCAAGCGGGCGGTTCCACGATTTCTGCACCAGGCGGCTTGCCAACCTGCTTGAACGCTCGAAAAACAAAATACAGGCGCAGTATTCCGGGGCCGCTTCGGAACGGCAGTCAATGGACACCAGCCTGCGGGAGATAATACGCAGGGCTCCGGCAAGTTGTCTCCCGTCCGAGCCGATCAAATCCGTCCTCCAAACAATGCATAACCTCAGCATTGGTTCGATGATCGTCGCCGACAACGGCCTCAAACCCGTCGGAATATTTACCCTTCACGATCTTTTGAGCAGGGTGTCGCTGGCCGGGCGCAACCTGGCCGATCCGGTTGCGGATGTGATGAGTTCCGACCTTGCGATCCTTCCGCCGGAAGCCACCGCACACGACGCGGCGATCATCATGGCCAAACGCGGGATCCGCCATGTGATCGTCGTGGAAAACGGGAGGCTCTTCGGCGTAGTCTCCGAGCGGGACCTGTTTTCCCTGCAAAGGGTCAGCCCCCGGCAGATCGGCGACTCCATCCGTAAAGCCGCCTCGAT
>JADGAO010000062.1:8186-10627 GCA_015231995.1 Nitrospinota bacterium
CCCTGCAAAGGGTCAGCCCCCGGCAGATCGGCGACTCCATCCGTAAAGCCGCCTCGATACAGGATTTGGAGCGGCCCAGCCGGGACATACGCGAACTGGCCCACAACATGCTCGCGCAAGGGGTCGCCGCCGAGCATCTCATGCAATTCATCTCCACGCTTAACGACCTGCTTACGACGCGGACGCTCGACCTTGTGCTTGAATCCGAGCTTGGGGCGGAAGCGGGGGTTTGGAAACAATCGCTCTGCTGGCTGGCTTTGGGTAGCGAAGGCAGGTACGAGCAGACGCTTTACACGGATCAGGACAACGGGCTGATCATCGCCCCGCCTCCCGGCGTGACCACGGAAAACGCGAAGGCCCGGCTATTGCCCATCGCAAAAAAGATCAACGAGGCTCTCGCCTTATGCGGATTTCCGCTATGCAAGGGCGGAGTGATGGCCGGAAACCCGGAGTGGCTGTTAAGCCTTCAGGAATGGAAATCCAAGTTTGAAACATGGATCGAACACGGCGATCCCGATTCGCTTCTCAACGCCGCCATTTTTTTCGATTTCAGGCCGATTTACGGAAATCAGGCGCTCGGTGAAGAGCTTCGCAAATGGCTTATGGCAAGGGCGATGGCCAATCCGAGGTTTTTGCATCAGATGGCGGAAAACGCCCTCAAGAACCGCCCGCCGCTTGGTTTCGTTCGGGATTTCGTGGGCGAAAGGCTTGGAGAGCGGGAAAACATGGTTAATCTGAAAATAAACGGCATAGGGCCGTTCATTGACACCGCCAGGATTTACGGGCTGGCGTCGGGAGTGGAATCCACCTCCACTTCCTCGCGGCTCCGTTCGGCGGGCCAGGCTTTGCGGATACCGGCCGCCGAGATTGAAGGATGGATAGGCGCGTTTCAGTTCGTTCAGATGTTACGGCTTCGCTCACAGCACTCGACTCCGGAAGGAGAGGCGCAGACGGTGAACTTTATTGATCCCTACGAACTCAACACGCTCGACAGACGGATACTCAAAGAATCATTCCGCGAGGCTAGAAAACTCCAGAGCAGGCTTGCGATGGATTACCACCTCTAATGTTCCCGTTTTTTTTCTGGCGCAAACCGAGGCTCCAACCCGCCGAGTTGGCCGCCCTGGAAAAATGGAAAAACCTTCCGCCGCCGGTCTTAAACCCGGATTTCGGTAAAAGCAGGATCGTGGTCGTTGATGTGGAGACGAGCGGGCTTGACCCTAAACGCTCGTCCCTGTTGGCTATCGGGGCCGTAGCCGTCACCGGCGGAAAGATATGCAACGCGGACTCGTTCGAGATAGTCCTCAAACAAAAAGAAGCGTCCGAGGCCGAGAACATCGTTGTACATGGGATAACAGGTTCCGAGCAAAAGGAGGGAGTCCCGCCGGAGGAGGCTTTATTGAACTTCCTCGGCTACCTTGGAAAAGACCCGCTTGTCGCGTTCCATGTCTATTTCGACGAGACGGCGATAAAGCGCGCCATGAAAAAATATCTGGGATTGCGTTTTGTCCATCCGTGGCTGGATATGGCGCACATCATGCCCGCGCTCCATCCAGTCGAGGCTAAACGGCTCAAGGGGCTCGACGACTGGCTAGGCCTCTACAATCTCAACGTATGGACTCGCCACAACGCCCTTTCCGACGCCGTGGCGACAGCGCAATTGCTACTTATTGCGATGGAGAGGGCGAAAACTGAGGGCGCAAAATCGTTTTCCTCGCTCAAGGATATTGAGAAGGCTCATCTGTGGACGGGGCGGCGCAACGTGTAGGTAGCCGGTATCACCATTTCGGCTTCCAATCTCTCGCCCGTTTTTGCGCTTCCGCGATCTGCGCGGGCGTCATCTCGGCGGCTAACTCCTCGAGCATCGAAACGTTCCCCTCCCTGTTGTCTTTGTCCGAAAACGCCGACGCCAGATTGAGCCATTTGCTCGCCTCGACATAATCCTTCTGTACGCCGTGGCCGTTTGTGTACATGAGCGCCAGGCTTCCCATGGCGTTGGCGTCACCCTGATCCGCAGATTTCCGGTACCATTTGACGGCTTCCGCAAAATCCTGCGGAACGCCCTGCCCTATGAGGCTCATGTCGCCAAGCTTGCATTGGCTCGGCGCGAACCCCTGATCCGCGGATTTCCGGTACCATTTGACCGCTTCCGCGTAATCCTGCGCGACCCCCTCCCGCCCGAATGCGTAAACGTCGCCCAGAAGCGATTGCGCGATAGCGGCTCCTTTGTTGGCCCGCTCGATCAAGCCTTTGAGGCCGTCTTCGTTGGGGTAGTTGGTTTGCAGTGTCGCCGCCTGTTTTGAGGGATTGGTTTTAGGCAGAGCCGTTTGTTTTGAAAGATTGGGTTTTGGTGGCGTTTTTTTTGGCCCGGCAAAGCCCGGCATGGGCGCTGACAAACCGGTTATCAGAAGGAGAACCAATAGGTGGAGCGGTTTCATGGA
>JADGAO010000062.1:10726-14629 GCA_015231995.1 Nitrospinota bacterium
GGCGCTGACAAACCGGTTATCAGAAGGAGAACCAATAGGTGGAGCGGTTTCATGGAATCAGGCTCATTATGATTCTGATTGGGAGATACTACCAGCATTGCCCGGCCAAACTCAACTAAGTCCGGTTTCGTTTCTGGCTGTCGCCAAAAAGGTAAAACAGCGCGAACCCAATTTTGCCACCCCCTTGGCAAGGAGAGCTTTGCATAACCAAACGATCTGCATATTTTCCCATCCTGAAG
This sequence comes from Nitrospinota bacterium, assembly GCA_015231995.1. Classification (GTDB taxonomy): domain Bacteria; phylum Nitrospinota_A; class UBA7883; order UBA7883; family JACRLM01; genus JADGAO01. The sequence goes on from JADGAO010000062.1 coordinate 10,966, forward strand.
GAGCCGTCCTCCCGACCGTTGTCATCCTGATGGAGTCCTCGACTGAAGGATCAAAGTAGAATAAATTTTCTCTTAGATAGATTCTTCACTTCGCTACGCTTCGTTCAGAATGACAAAACTGGCGCTCAGAATTGTGATATACATTACGCCTTCATTTCTCAAGGAGCCGGAAGAAATGCATGTCAATTCACAAAAAATTGTGGCCGTGGCGCTGATGTCTTGCGTCATCATGGCCGTGACGTCCAATCGTTGTTTTGCCGGGGCGTGGACTTCACAGGAAGGCAAGCTCTACGAAAAACTGTCACTGAACAATTACACGACCGACCGTTATTTCGACAACGACGGGAAAAAGAGCAACCTTTCTTACAACGGAAAATTCTCTGACATCAATATCTCCAACTATCTCGAATACGGGCTTACCGATTCTATCGGAGTCATCAATTCCATTTTTGTAAAGCGGATCGAAAACAAAACCGATTTCGCCACCACGACCACATCAGGGATAGGGGATATCGAGATAGGATTGAAACATAAACTGGCGGAAGGCTCCTACGGCGTACTGTCGCATCAGGCGACGGTGAAAATTCCAGGCTTTTATGACAAGAAAAGCGCGTTACCCCTCGGCAACGGGCAGTTCGACGCCGAATACCGCATCCTGTACGGGCTGTCATTGTGGCGCATTTTTCCCGGATACGCCAATTTCGAGGCGGGCTACCGATACAGGGCCGAAGCGCCTTCCGACGAGTTCCGCTATCTCGCGGAAATCGGCGGAGACATCACCAGCAAGCTCTACGTCCGGGCGAAGCTTGACGGCATCCAGAGCGTGAACAATAGCGACAAGATGTCAGACAGCGTTGGCAACCCAACGACGATTTACCAGTTCGACCTGGGGAAGCTCGATACGGCGTTGGGATATAAAATAGGAGAGATGTGGGGAGCGGAACTCGGTTATACTCCGACGCTTTACGGTAAAAACACTGCGGATGGGACGACTTTTTCCCTCGGCGTCACCTATTCGATCAGATAACGCAAGGGTGATTCATGAATCGTCCCTGCAAATTAAATCGGCGTATTTCATCCGAGCCAGCGACGCCAGTATCTCCATCATGGCTCTCATGGAGAATATCTTGGATTTGCCGTGCGCGCGTGGCCGGACAGTCATCCCGGTTGAGACGAGCCGCTTTCCCTCACGATGAGCTTTTAAAAGCGCTTCGCTTTGAAAAGTGTATCCGCCAGAAATCAGTTTCACCGTTCGGATCCACTCGGTGGGGTAGATGACGATTCCGTTGGTGTACCGAAAATCCGTTCCGAACAGGAAGTTGAACAGGGTGATGTACAGAAAAGAAAAAATCCTCCTGTGGCGCGGGCGTAACCGGGGATTGGAGACATAGGTGACGACAAAATCCGATCCGCCGGAAACCAGCGTCGCCACCGCGCCCGGAAAAAAATCTAGCGCAAACTCGTTATCTCCGGGGACTATCAGGCAATACTCTTTTTTGGCGAGGGCGACGCCGGCCATGAAACTTTTGCCTACGCCCCGCCTTGTTTCGTTTCGGACAAGAGCGATATTCGTGTGTCGGGAGGCAAGCTTCACAACCACATTCGCCGTTTCGTCCGAGCTTCCGTCGTCAACCACGATTATCTCGTAGTCGCTCACGCCGCTCTCCCGCGTGACAGCGCCGATTTCTTTCAGAACAGCGGGGATGTTTTCAGCCTCGTTAAGCGCCGGGACGATAAATGTGAAAGAGGGGAGGGGGCCGTTCATCGAGTGATGTTCAAATCCCAATTATACGGTAGGCTTTTTATCGAATAGTCGGCGGGGATTTTACGGCGGCCGCCCATCTCCGAATTGAGGAATCCAATAACGCCGCCCGCCGCGTCGAAATCTTTTTTATACCAGTCGAAAATCATCGACAGATGAACCGTCTTGTTTTCATGCTCCACCCTCATTCCCTTCCCACTGTTTTCTAGAAACAGGCGGGTTTGCGTTTTTAACTGCTCTCTCAACGCCGGGGCCGTATAGGATTCCGTCCTTAAATCGGGGCACGAAACGGAAGCGCAGACGATGGCGAAGTGAATGGCTGGTTCATTCATAGGGCGAAGTATATTGTGTTCGATGTCGTCGAGAGAATAGCTTTTGGATCCGACTTTTCCAGCCGGATGCTTCCACACGGGATAAATAACGCTCCCGATATCCTTTATCCCTTTAACGGGGAAATGATCACGCGCGAGTTTCACGGCGAATATGTTATAGACGTTTATCCAGAATGAAATGATTTCGTCTCTCCCACGCAGGGTCTCCGGCGAAAACGTTTCCAGACCGGCGATGAGTTTATCGAATTCCTTCGAGCCTGCTACGCCGGCATAGTCGAAACCTGTATAGCTGACGCCTTTCCAATTCGATTTGCGCGTGTTTTTTTTGAGAATTGCGTCCCACTGTCCGAAATCGAATGCGTGTAAAGGCGCAGGCGTAAACAGCGATAAGAGTATGGTTACGATGATCGGCGATAGTACGAATCGCCTCGTTTGGGATTGTCCGGGATTAGGGTCGGGCAATGGAAAAACGTTAACGCTCATTTTGAATTGATATATGAACCGCAACTGGTTTGTATCATCATTATTGGCTCTTTCTCATATTCGCCCTTTTGACAAGCCAACTTAGGCTTATCGCGCCCATCGCGCCCATCCAGATCATTGCTGGCATGGGGTCTTTTTCCTCCCATACTCCAAGAATCGTGAATGGAATAAGGATACGGTACGAGAGAAACACCGCCCATGTCAAAACCAGCCCGCCAACTCCGGGCGCGAATGGAAGAAGGGTGGCCAAATAGAGAGCGTACCAGGGATGAAGCGTCGGCGTCAGCAGGAGGAAAGCCAATGCCACGCAATACGCGGCTTTGACGGTTGCCAGGAAAGTGTTGGATGTAAAAGAATCAGTCTCCAGATTTTCCATTTTCCGGTAAAGCGATGCGTACAGAACAATGGTTATAGTAATAAATGAAACCGCCAGCGCAAGCCGGGCTGTATGGCCTGATGAAAATATCCTGTTAAGAGACTGATAGGCGAAACCGGCGAACTCCCAATTGCGCGCATAGGTGTCAAGCGTGACAAACATGTTGCTCAGGGCTGGAAGAAAAGGAATCGCAATAATAGCAGAAGCGCTGACAGCGCCTAAAACGAATGCCCACCGTCCCCCTTTACCGGCGAGCAAAAATAATGCTGGGAAAAAAACAATCGGGAAAAGTTTTACAAGCGTAGCTAACGAGAACGCTACGCCTGCGGATACCGTGGCAGAGAGCGGCAATCTTTCGCCATCATTGTGTGGAAGCAGGAGCATGAACGCCAGCAGAAGAAAGAAAACGGCGGCCCCGTCAATGTGACCCGAAGCCGCTATTTCCATAACGGCAAGGGGACTCCATGCGTAGATGACGGCAAGCGACATTGGCATCCTTAAACTGGAAAGTATCCGAAGAATAATGGCGCACGATGCGATATCCAAAGCGACGAGGAGCGTTTTTATTTCCAATACTCCGCCAAAAAATGCGCCAGACGCAAAAAGCATTTGTGCCGCCGGAGGATAAATGGTAATCAATTGCGGGTGATTGACCAGGTTTAGCAACGCGAGAGATTCCGGCGAAAGCGGTTTTGAATCCGCCGGGGCTAT
>JADGAO010000063.1 GCA_015231995.1 Nitrospinota bacterium
TCGTAATCGTATTGGATTCCGGGCCGCATGAATGCCACTCGCGGGACGCCAGTATCGGCGGACACAGCCTCTGCCGTGATTTTAGCTTCCAGCGCGTATGGATGGGTTGCGTCCACTATGACCCTCGCGCCAATTTCACGGATGAGAGAGATCATCGCCTTTTTCCCCATACGACCCGCGCGGCGCTGGATAAGATGGTGGTTTCCGGTGTCCAGTTCGTTGCCGGTGGCGGTGGAGACAAGCGTGCGCCAGCCCGCCTCCGCAAACGCGGTGGCGATGCCCATCGTCTCGCTGGTTCCGCCCAACAGGAATATCAAAACCGTTTGCCCTTATAACCGCGTGGAGTAATCATCCATCCGCCGTGGCTGAACGTTTCGCTATTGCCGATGATGACGATACTCATCATGCCTATCTTTTCGTCAAGGAAGTGGTCGAGATCGGAGATGACGATTTTTTCCTCGCCGCCATACCCCACGCTTTCGCAAACGCCGACCGGAGTTGAGCCGGGGCGGTGTTTACGGAAAATCTCGGCGGCTTCGGCCAATTGTCCCACTCGCTTTTTGCTTTTCGGGTTGTACAGCGCAGTCACGAAATCGGCGGAGGCAACGGCCTCTAACCGTTTGCGGATCATCTCCCACGGAACAAGCAGGTCGCTGAGGCTGATGGTGGCGTAATCGAGCATGAGCGGCGCCCCAAGCCGCGCGGCGGCGGCGTTGGCGGCGGAAACGCCGGGAATGATTTCTATCGGGACACGGCTATCCATCTCCCGCTTAAGCTCCAGCGCCAGTCCCGCCATGCCGTACACCCCCGCGTCGCCGGACGAGACAAGAGCCACCTTTTTACCCTGCGCCGCTTTTTCCAAAGCGAAGCGGCATCGGTCGGCCTCTTTGGTCATACCGGAGGAAATAATCTCCTTGCCAGCGGTGAGGTCGGCCACGTTTTCCAGATACCTGTCGTATCCCACCACCACGTCGCACAAGGCGATAGCTTTTTCCGCCCGGAACGTGCGGTCGTCGCGCCCGCCGGGGCCTATTCCAACGACAAAGAGCGCTCCCGCGCTATCGCCACAGTTATTCCCTGATACGCTCTTTTCTTGAGTATTAATGACGTCCTCCTTCCCGCCAGCAGAGCGGCCGGTTCGGCCACCGCTGGCAAGTTCACACTCTTTTCCACAAACGCCGATTTGTCGAAATCCAGCGTCGACTCCCTTATCTCGTCCGAGGCGATAAACCTTAACGGAACGCCGAGCGTCCGCGCGGCCTCGATCAACCCGGACTCGTTTGACTTCACATCCGCCGATGCGATATAACGCACACGTTCAAGCGCGACGCCAGCCTCAGCGATTGCGCTTTTCACTGCGGCTACTATCCGCTCCGCCGTCATCCCGCGCCTGCAACCGACCCCTACGATGATATTCTTCGACGCTTCGGTGGAGGTTGATATCACAGGCTCGGCCCCGATTGCGTTTGCGACAGCCACCGCCAACTCGTTGGCCCGCCCTTCATGTCCGCTCAACAGGCTCACCGCCCATCTGCCGCCCACGTCCACCTGCACGACGGCCGGATCGCTTTCTTTGCTCCGTATCAACGGGGCGATGGCCCGCACCACCGCGCCGCACGGGGCGATGTAGACAAGCCCTTCGTATTTATCGAATACCCTCTCCGTAAGCTCCACCACTTTTGCGAACCGTTCCCCCTGCGTGACATCTTCCACATTTTCATGCGTGAAATAATCCGAGTCCGCAAAACTCCCGCGCAGGTGGGTGAAAAGCTTTGCGCCCTCTTTAGACAGGGTGATGAAAGCGGTCTTCACCGGATGGCCGTCCTGAAAGCATGGGTGAATGACGGATCGTAAAGTTTGCTCGCCGTCTGCGCCCTTTCAAGAGCCGGGCCGACGATAATCATCGTCATATTGCCGATGCCAGCCTGTTTGATTTTTTCGGCGATATCCGCCAACGTGCCGGTGACGATTTTCTGATCCGGCCACGATGCGCGGTACACAGCCGCTGTCGGGGCCTGCGGGCCATAATGCGGAGCCAGCTTTTGCGCCACTTCATCTATCGCCTGCACGGAGAGGAAAATACAGAGCGTCGCCCCACTTTTGGCCAACTGCTCCAATTCTTGTGACGCGGGAACGGGCGTGCGGCCTCCGTTGCGGGCGATAATAACCGCCTGCGATTTTTCCGGAACGGTCAGTTCTATCTTCAACGCGGCGGCGGCGGCCTGAAACGAGCTGACTCCTGGAACAACATCGTACTCGATGCCCAGCGCGTCCAGTTCGTTCATCTGTTCCAGTATTGCGCCGTATAGCGACGGGTCGCCGGTGTGGAGCCGCGCCACGTCCATATCAATCTCTTTGGCGCGTTTGTAAACGTCAACCATCTGCTCAAGGCTCATCTCTGCGGAGTTGTGTAGCTCGGCGTTCACAGGGGCAAGCGCGACGACTTCATCGCTCACAAGCGATCCTGCGTAGATGAGGCAACGGCAATTCTCGATAAGCCGCCTGGCTTTAACCGTCAGCAAATCCGGGTCGCCCGGCCCGGCTCCTATGAAAGTCACCTTCATTTTCTTTTTACCGTGTGCGCGATGATGGTGGACAGATACCCCGTCTCTGGATTGCTGTCGCGCAGACTGCGCAGATTCGTCTCTATCCGTTCTCCCGCCTGTCCTGCGTATGCGGCGAAGACTGCGTTATCTATGACTCCTGTCTCTTCGAGTATATCCAGTATCCCGTTGAGCCTCTTGCCGACCTTCATCAATACAACCGTCCCTTCGCCATTGATGGCCGTACGCACCGAATCCAGATCGTCGGATGCAGGGATGATTGTCACCGGCTCTTTACCCTCTCCCACAGGTTGATTTGTGAGAGCCGCAACCGCGCTGAACGCCGTTACGCCGGGCACTGTATGAATACGCGCTGTCGGCAGAGCCTTCAGCAGGGCGCGGATAAGATAAATATATGTCGAGTAGAGCATGGGGTCGCCCAGCGTCACAAAACATGCGTCCTCGCCTTTAGCGAGAACTTCCGCGACGGCCTGCGCCGCTTCGTCCCACTTCTTCGCCAGTTCGGCTTTATCGGTTATCATCGGGAAGACCAACTCATGCACGGCGGCGGAGCCTATGTGGCGCGAGGCGATTTCAAGGGCGAGGCTGTCTTCTTTTATCCTCGCCTTCGGGACGAATACATGTTTGGCCTCCGCCAGCAGTCTTGCGCCTTTCACGGTGATAAGCTCCGGGTCGCCCGGCCCCACCCCGATTCCATACAGTGTTCCGGCGTTCATTTCAGCAAATCCCTTCTGATAATAAGGAAGATGGTCATGGAGGCGTACTCCCTGCCATCAATATCCCACGGTTTAACCTCCTCCACCTTCTCGTCGGGAAGGCTAAGGTTTTCGAGCGCGAATATGGCGCGGTTATCGCCCAGACTCTCCGCGAGCTTCCGCACCCATGCGGACGATTCTTTTCTGCCGCCCAACACGGCTATTTTACTCTCGGCGCGAAGCGCGTCGAACCCCATCGTAGGGTCGCCAGCATGGGCCGAGATTATTTTTGCGTCGTTCCATTCCAAGCCTAACCGCGCAAACGCGAGTTGGATGGAACTCACACCCGGAATCACTCTGCATTTGGCGGCTCCAAACCGACGGATTACCGGACGCGCCAGGCTGTACAGTCCCGGATCGCCGCTGACGAGTACCGCTATTTTACCTTTGCCCAGCCGAGCCTCGATTTCCATTATGACCTTTGTTGTGTCAGCGCCTTCGGCTATTTTTTCGCAAGAGGTCGCTGGAAATAATTCCAGGAGCCGTTTCGACCCGATCATGAAATCGGCTTCTCCCGCCGCCTGCCTTGCGGATTGCGTCAGATACTCCGCCGATCCTGGGCCGCAACCTATGATCGTTATCAAATCCTTCATAACCACTCTACGATATTGCCCAAATGCTCGGCGTGGGTGTTCTTCACCCCGCCGTCCTAAAGAGACAATAACCTCACATTACAAGACAGGGAGTCCGAGGTGAAGAATACCTCGGACAGCATTAAATGGTAGGGGCGACCCGGTGGGTCGCCCAGGGCGATTCACCGAATCGCCCCTACAAAAGAAGGAGTCCGTGGTCAGGCGACCACGGGGAAGCAAATGGGAAATTAACCGTCGCTCGATTTTATTTGCCTCGAATCCTTTCATAGCCACTCTACGATATCACCGCTCGTCCCCGTGACCTCGCCCTTCATGTTCACCAACGCCACACATACTTTGAATCTGCTTTTCGTTCTCTCCGATATCGCAGTAGCCACCTCCTGCGCCAGCGCGTTGCCCAGCGCAAGCCGTTGCGGAGCGTCTAAACTTTCGATAATCTCCTCGACGGTGTTCGATAGAGGCTGAGTCGCGCCCAGCGTATTTTGAGCTGTATTCATCACATACGGCATGGCGCTACCTGAGCGCGATGAGTGAGTATCCCATTCGCCCCCGGGCAATTTCGCAAGCTTGCCGGAATGCCCTACAACTAACAGACCTTCGATATCGTGATTCGCAAGAAGGTCGAGCATGTAACCCCACTCGTTGCTCACCTCGACGATTCTCTCCGGCGGCAGGCACAACTTTTTAACGGCGGCGTTTGTGCCGATGTTTCCAGCCGTAAAGACAAGACGTTTCACCCCGCCAGCTATCGCGACATTCAACGAGCATTTGAGGGACTCGCGCAAGGCGGGATGGCTGTATGGCCGCACGACGCCGGTTGTTCCAAGCACGCTCAAGCCTCCCACGATTCCAAGTCGTGGGTTAAACGTTCTTTGCGCCAGTTCTACCCCGCCCGGTATGGATACCGTCACAAGCGCCGGCCTATCCGTAACTTCCCTTACGGCGGCGCGGATCATCTCGCGTGGGCCGGGGTTGATGGCAGGCTCACCCGGCGGAATGCTGAGACCTTTTTTTGTCACAGCTCCAACCCCGTCGCCAGCGGAAAAAACGATATCGCCTTCCGCCATCCACGCCACTGTTGTCATGATCGTCACGCCGTTGGTGATATCCGGGTCATCGCCGGAATCCTTCACCACCAATGCGGTGGCGCAGTTGCCGTTAAGCTTTATCTCCGTCACCGGCAGTCTCGCCCTTGCGCCGTTACGCAATGGTATGTCAACCATCGTCGGAATAGCAGAGCCACACAGGGCCATCGCCGCCGCCTTTGCGCCAGCCGCCGCGCAGGAGCCGGTGGTGTAGCCTTCCCTCAGCTTACCGCTCTGCGTCATCGCTCTTGCGTCCCGTGAATACGCCATCCGGTATGAGTTCGAGAAAACGTTTGCGCGCCTCGCCGACCGTAAGCGGCAGGCCGTCAAGCGGCAATCCGTCGTAGGTCTTCATCTGGTGTAACAGGGAAGAAACGTAGGGGAGGCGCAGTCCCGCGCCGTGTAGCAATTCGTGGTCGGAAAGGATTTCATCGGCGGGGCCGCTCCGTAACGCCTGTCCCTTTTTAAGAATATATATCTCGTTTGCGAAAAGCGGCAGAAGGTCTATGGAATGCGTCGCCATGACAACAGTGACCCCGTCAACGCGGTTGAGGTTGCCTATCAGGCGCATCATCTCCACCTCCCCGGCGGGGTCGAGGCTGGCGGCTGGCTCGTCCATCAACAACAGGCGCGGGCGCATGGCCAGCGCCCCGGCCAGCGCCACCTTTTTCTTTTCACCGAAACTCAGATGATGTATCGAACGCCCCTCCGCATGGAGCATCCCCACCGATGCTAACGCTTCGTTCACCCGTTCGGCGACAGAGCTTTCATCCAACCCCTGGTTGCGTGGCCCGAACGCCACATCCTCCGCCACGGTCGGGGCGAAAAGCTGGTCGTCGGGGTTCTGGAACACCACTCCCACAGTCCCATACAAGTCCCGCGCTGAAAGCGACGCAAGCGGCGTTCCGTATAAAGACACCTTGCCGGACGCAGGTTTCAAAAGCCCTGCCATAACTTTTATCAACGTGGTTTTGCCGGAGCCGTTGGAGGCGAGCAGAGCGGTGAACGACCCTTCGGGCGCTTTCATGCAAACGCCATCGAGAGCCACAGTGCCCTCCGGATAGCGGTAGCCTACGTCCGTAAGCTCCATCGCGTATGTCGTCACGCTCCCACCTTCCATGCCACGCCCAGAGCCACAAGGACAACCACTGCCCAGCCGATGGCCGCCGCGAAGTCCAATTTGCCGTATGCCGGAAACGGAGCCATCGCCGTCTTGCCGTTGTATCCGCGCGCAGTCATAGCCTCGCTCGCTCGTTCAGCCTGTTCGAAGGAGCGGAGTAGCACGCTCCCCGCCAATACCCCTGCGGATGTCGCCGCTTGCCGCGCCCCGGTGTATCCCAGACGGACCCGCTGGGCGCAATACATGTCCGACGCCGAGTCTATCAGCGTGAATGTGTGGCGATAGATATTCATGGCCAATTCCACCCAGCTTTCGGATACGCCCATCCACCTCAACGCGGCGAAAATACGGTGAGCCGGAGTGGTGAACCCGAGCAGTAGCAGGGCGCTGGTCGCCCCCATCACCCTCGCAGATGTCATAGCGCCCATACGCCACCCCTCTTGCGTAATGACGAGCGAAACGCCGGGCAGGGGCAAAACGGCCATTGGCGTAACTCCGGTGAAAAACATCTGAAGCGCCATCGCCATGGCCGCCATAAATAAAGCGGGTAATAGCCGCACAGCGAGCATTTTTAATTTTACGCCGATTGACAACATTGTAACGACGCAAACGACACATATAGCCATCGGCAGTATCGGCCCCGGCGCGGCCAACACAGAGGCCAGGGTTGCGCCAGCGGCCAGAACCTTGGATCGAGGATCCATCCGCGTCAGGCGGTTTTGCCGATCAGTGTAAATGTCGGTGAATAAATCAAACATCGCGCCGGAATCCATCGTTTTTTTCTTTAGGGAAAATCGCGCGGAAACAGTATCCGCACACGAAGCCTCCGACCGCCCCGGCCGTGAGGAAAAGGAAAAGGCCAAGGTCTCCGTTGTCGGCGTCCAGCAACGGCGGCGTTGCTTTTCTTCCAGCGCTGGCCGCGAATTTCTCGACCACGGCCTCGTCCACGCCCACAAATTCGGCGGCGTAGGCGGGGGCGTTAAAGGCTATGCCCGCCAGCAATAATCCGATGACGACTGTTCGAAGTTTCATCTTCCGCCAAGCTCCGCTATCGCATGGGGAAGGTCTGCGCGGCGCTCGGCGAGGAACCTCAACGCGAAGGCCGTTACGAACCCTTCCATTATTCCCATCGGAACCTGCGTGGGGACGAACGCCGCGATGATGGCGAGAAACAACGAGACAACCGATCCGTCGCCGTGTAGCGCAAGGGCCAGCTCGGCGGATGCCATTGCGTAGGTCGCCCAGTCCGATATCAACCCCGCCAGGAACGCTGAGACGAAAAGTGACAATCCAACCCGTCGCGCCACGCGGAACGCCGCATAACCGGAGAAGGCCCCGGCCACGCCCATGCTGAAGACATTGGCGGCAAGCGTGGTCAACCCGCCATGGGCGAGGAAAAGAGCCTGCAGTAACAACGTGACACTGCTAATCGCCGCAGTGAGCCAGGGGCCGAGCAGTATGGCGGCAAGGCCGGTTCCGCAAGGGTGCGACGTAGTCCCCGTGAAAGGCACGGGTATCGGCATACATGAAATCACGAATACAGCCGCGCCCACAAACCCGGCCAGCGGACGGAAGAGCGGGGCGCTCTCGCTTTTTATCCTGTATGTCCTCAACCCCATGGCGACGACCGGAACGGCGAGCAGATACCAGAACGCCGCCCATGACGCGGGCAAAATGCCGTCGGCTATGTGCATGGCGGATGCAGGCGGCGGAAACGCCAGACAGCCGTATGCGGTGGAGATAAGGGCGAAAAAGCTTTTCATCAATGCTCGTGGTGATGATGGCCGTGATGGCTGTCCGCAAACTTCAGCGCTTCGTCCTGGCTCATCGGCACGAAAACAGAAGCGTCCGGCGGCAGAGGATAGCTGTCGCGGTCTTCTTTTTGCGTTCTGCGGATGTCGTCTAGGCCGCGCGATTCGGCGATCCGCTTTTTCACAAGATCGAGGATCAATTCGTCATAGCCCAGGTTCTTCCCAAATATCAGCGTGACATGCGGGTATTTTTCCGCCTCGCGCCGCATCATGTTGGGGATGTCCACCCGTATGTGCAGGCCCATATGAAGGAAATAGGGGATGAGGATTACCCGTTTCGCCCCGCTTTTCACACAGGCTTCCATGGCGTCGGGCAAATGCGGCCCCAGCCGTTCCATGTAACAGGTCGCAACGGCAATATAAGAATCGAGATCGCGCAATCGTTGGGCCACTTCTTCCATTCCCTTGCTCGCTCCTGGCACACGGCTTCCGTGCCCAAGCAGGATCACCGCTTCACTGTTACCGCCCGGCATCGCTCTTTTCCTTTCTGTCCGACGCGATGATAGACAGCGAATGAATCACGCTCACCGCAAGCGGACTGCCGCCGCGCCTTCCGGCAAGCGCGATGTATGGAGTGTCGAGCGACATCAGTTCGTCCTTGCTCTCCACCACATGCACGAACCCGACAGGCATGGCGATTACAAGCGCGGGGCGGACGCCGTCTTCCACGATCATCCGGTTCAGCTCCATCAGCGCGACAGGCGCGTTGCCGAACACCGCTATCCCCCCATGCAGGGAGGATTTAGCCTTGCGGACGGCGTAGAGGGAACGGGGCAATCCCGCCGCTTTCGCTTCTTCCGCAATATCTTTATCGGCCACATGGCACAGGACGCTCTCCGGCGAGTAACCTCTGTTCGCCTTCCTCAGACGCTCTATCGAAATCCCGCCACGAATCATGTTCGAATCCACATATATAGGCGCCCCGCGCAACATCGCCTCAACCGCCGAGTCGATCGCGTTCGGCGAAAAACGCAGATTTTCCAGCAGGTCGAAACTCGCCGTGGTGTGTATCATGCGCCTCGCAACTATCCACTCGTTCGGCGAAAACCCCTGTTTATCGGCCTCTTCGTCAATGATGTCGAAGGAGCGTTGTTCGATAGCCTCCGGTTTCATCGGCGTTTCATAAAGCGAATGCACCAGCGGGCGTTTAACTGCGCTATCCATTAGTCACCTCTTTCAAATGCGCCGTCATCCGGCAACGTTCCACAAAACTTTCCACGGCGCGGCTATTCGCGCCCAGGCTTGCGTGCAGGTATGTGGCCAGAATATTGCCACGGCTATACCCTTCCGCCATCTCCTCCCCACGGTTGCGCCGCACAGTGTAAGCCGCGCTCCAGCCATCACAACGGAGCGGGTCTTCCACCAGCTCCGAATAATGAAACATGTGTCCCCTGATCGTCTCCCCTTGCCCGCCCAGCAACGTGTCTCGCCGCAACGTGGCTGTCGCGTATCCCAAGGTTTTAAAAGAACGCCTCATCCGCGTCCACACAGGCATGACTCCGGCGAGAGGATATCTTGCTCCATCCGTCGTTTCCACGCCGCTGGACAGATAGATGAGGCCACCACATTCGGCGTAAACCGGTTTGCCCGATTCCGCGAACTCCGCTACAGAGCCAATCATGCTTGTGTTGCGCGAAAGCTCTTCTGCGTAAACCTCTGGATAACCTCCGCCGATGTATAACCCGTCCAGCCCGTCCGGCAGGGCTTCGTCGCGCATGGGAGAAAAAAAGATCAGCGTCGCTCCGGCGCGTTCAATCGCCTCCAACGAGTCGTGATAATAAAAGTGAAAAGCGTCGTCTCTGGCTATTCCGATACGGACCTGGCCACCGGAATTTTCCGGCAGGCGCGGAGCCGTGCGCGGAACGACGCTGGATGCGGCAGATACGATAGCGTCAACGTCGCAATGCGTCTCAATCGCGGAGCCGAGTTGCGCGATGATTGCGGAAGTCAGCGTGCGAGCGTCGGCGGAGACAAGCCCCAGATGCCTGGATGAAAGTTCGGGAAACGCCCCTTTGATGACGCCAGCCATCAAAGGCGGAAGGCCTGCGCTATCCAATGCCTCTCGCAATATTCTCGCGTGGTTTTCACTGCCCAGAAAGTTAGCGGCAACTCCAACGATCCGCGCGCCGCGTTCGAATTCCACAAATCCTTTTACAACGGCGGCCAGGCTTCGTCCCGCGCCTTTGGCGTTCAGGGCCAGCAGTACCGGAGCTTCGAGCAGTTCGGCAATTTCGGCGGAGCTTCCGGCGGAATTTGTTGGGCTGGCTCCGTCATACATCCCCATTGCGCCTTCCACCAGCGCGATGTCCGCGTCGCGGGTTTTGTCCGCGAAGAGATTACGTGCGTAATCCGCCCCGCACATCCAGGTGTCCAGGTTGTAGCTTTTGCGCCCCGACGCGATGGAGAGATATGTGGGGTCGAGAAAATCCGGCCCGGCCTTGAAAGTCTGCACACGCATTCCGCGCCGTGTAAGGGCCGATGCCAGCCCCAGCGTTATGGAGGTCTTCCCCACGCCGCTACCGGAGCCGGCCACCACAATGGCCGGACATGAGCCGTTCATTGCGCCAGCGCTCCAGTCGAACAAGCGGAAGGCGCAACGATAGCGGCGGAATAGGAAATGGAAGAAACGATAATGCGATTCATCACCTTCACCCCGTGGTATTTACGCTGGGCAGGTCTCCTGACTTGCGGCAATCTTTGGCGCCTTCCCATCCTTTTTGAGGGACAGTGGCGATCTGCCAAAGTTTTGCGCCGCATACAGTGGCGGGGGCCGTACCGGATTTATACCGGTTTCCCTTTTCAAACCGACTATCGGTTACCCAGTAGGTTTGGAATTTACATCAGCTCATAAGAACAAGCAACTTTTTTATATTTTTCGAGATTCTTCACTGCGTTACACTCCGTTCAGAATGACAATTAAGCGTTTGTCATTATTGAGCGATCGCGAAGAATCTCCCCTTCAACTTCGGGATTTCGGTTTATATTTCTTGAAATCCCAATCACCCATCCGTATACTTGGCGACAGCGAGGGTTCCGCCGCAGACTATGCGGCGGATAAAGAGGGAAGGCCGTTAAAATCGGCCGCGGTCCCGCCGCTGTAAGTGGGTACGAAAGCTTCGACCGTTGACGCGGTAAGCCACTTTCCGGATTTGGCCGGATGGGAAGGCGGGGCGATTAGGATGATCCACGAGCCAGAAAACCTGCCCGCGCTTTATGCATAAGGACATCTATCAGGGTTCCGGAGAAGAGCCTGGGTAGCTCCTTTCACAATCGAGGTGGCCGGTAAAACCGGGGCTGTCCGCCTTTGCGTTCATTCGCGTGAGGGAGAGCGTCGTCCTGTTGAGCCAGCGTAAAACCAGCCGATCCTTTCTACTTCTTCCCAAGGGGGAGTGGCGCGAAGCGTCGATAGAGCTTGTCATTCTGAGCAACGCGAAGAATCTATCAAATAAAATATTCTGTTTTACTTTGATCCTTCGGTCGCCAGAGCTCCCTCAGGACGACAAAATATCGGAATCGTTTGGTTATGCAAAGCTCTCCTTGCTAAGGATGGGTTATTCGCTACAGCCCTGCCTGTCCCCGGTTAACTACCATGGCTGAACTCATATACCTCGTCCGCCACGGGATGACCCAGGCTAATGCCGAGAAACGCTTCATCGGCTCGTCAAACCCGCCGCTAAACGAAACGGGATTGGCGCAGGCTCGCGCTCTGTCGGAAGTATTCCTGAAGCTCGCGCCAGAAAAAGTCTATTGCAGTCCACTGCTAAGGGTCACTCAAACGGCGATGAACGCAATGCCGGATATCGAAGAGCTGTCAATACTCGAAGACCTCCGGGAAGTTGATTTCGGCGAGTGGGAGAACCTCACGCAAGAAGAGATCATCGAACGCGCCCCGGAAAGGTTTGCGGTGATGCGCGGGAACCATGCGGATTTCACGTTCCCCGGCGGCGAGGCTTTGCGCGATTTTATCGCCCGTGTGGAACGGGTTGCAGACATTCTCAAACTCGATTCCTCAAAAAGCGTTGCAGTGTTCACGCATGGCGGGGTTATCCGGTATCTGGCCTGCCGTCTTCTTGGAGATGGATACGAAAAAACAGGCGAGCGTTACCTTCCGCCCGGCGTTGTCGCCGTGTTTCAACAAAACGGGGACGCGTATCGTGTTGCGTCCATTTCTGGAGGATGGCGATGGGACAGCTGATTCTTGTGACGGGCGGGCAACGTAGCGGGAAAAGCGCGTTCGCTTTGAAGGTGGCGCAGGGCGTTTCAACGTCTCGCTACTTCATCGCCACGGCGGAGGCTGGTGACGGTGAAATGGAAGAGCGGATCGAGAAACACAGAAAAGAGCGCGAACAGAGCGGATGGACGACCATCGAGGAGCAGTTGGACATACCTTCGGCGTTACGTTCCGTACCGGAAGGGTCTGTGGCTATTGTGGATTGTCTCACTCTCTGGGTGAACAACCTGATGATGAACGGCGTGTTGACGGAGAGCGAAGCGGCTGATCGCGCTCGGCTGGCGTTGAAGGCGGCGCGGGAATCGGGCGCGTCTTTTGTGTTTGTCACCAGCGAGGTTGGAATGGGCGTCGTGCCGATGTCGAAGGAGGGGCGGTTGTACTGCGACCTTTTGGGCAGGGTGAACCAGCGCGTTGCGATGGAATCGGATCATGTTTATTTATTGGTGAGCGGATTGCCGCTCGCCCTGAAAGGAGGACTGGAAAGTGGGAGTTATTGAAGAAACCGTAAAACAGATAACCGGAGCGGATCAAGCGGCCAGAGGCAAAGCGCGCGCGAGGCTGTCACAGCTTACGATGCCGTATTGGGCGCTGGGCAGGTTGCTCGACCTCGCCGAAACGCTGGCGGGGATAAGCGGCGACACGTCGTTCCAGGTCAAACGAAAAACAATAGTTGTCATGGCTGGCGACCACGGCGTGACGGAAGAAGGGGTGAGCCTTTATCCGAAAGACGTGACGGCGCAGATGGTCTATAACTTCATCGCTGGCGGGGCTGGCGTGAACGCTATCGCGGCGGTGTCCGGGGCGCGTGTCGTTGTTGTGGACATGGGAGTGGATGCGGATTTGTCCGCGCCTGGCGCCGATGGCAAACTGTTTAACAGAAAAATCCGTCGCGCAACTTCCAACATGGCAAAAGGCCCGGCAATGACACGCGATGAGGCTGTGCGAAGCGTTATAGCAGGCATCGAGACCGCGATGGAACTTGCGCCAACGACGGACGTTTTCGGCACGGGCGACATGGGTATCGGCAACACCACGCCAAGCTCCGCCATAGTCTCGGTTATCACCGGCAAAAGCCCGGCGGAGGTTACGGGGCGCGGAACGGGAATCGAGGAAGCCCAGTGGCGTTCGAAGGTGGATGTGATAGAACGCGCTATAAAAGTCAACCAGCCCAATCCGGCGGATGCATTCGACGTTTTGTCTAAGGTGGGTGGATTCGAGATCGGCGGCATCGCAGGGTTGATACTCGGCTCTGCGGCCAACAAAAAACCGGTTATTGTGGACGGTTTTATCTCCACCGCCGGGGCGCTTATCGCGCAGGCTATCGAACCCAAATCCGCCGACTACATGATCGCGGCCCATTTGAGCGTGGAACCGGGCCACAAAGCAATGCTCGCCAAACTGGGACTCCGCCCGCATCTCGACATGGACATGCGGCTCGGCGAAGGCTCCGGCGCGGCGCTGGCGATGTGCGTTGTGGACGCGGCCTGGCAGGCCATCAACAATATCGCCACGTTTGAGTCGGCGGGCGTTTCAAAAGCGGACAAATGAAAGGTTTTTTCGCGGCGTTGGGATTTCTCACAATCATCCCTGCGGGCGTAAACGCTGGAGACAGCGAGAGCCTTCGGAAGAGTTTTCGCTGGTTCCCGGCCGTTGGGTTGTTGATCGGCGTTGGCCTCGCGTCGGCGTATTACGCATTGAACCTGGCTCTGCCGCCCGCGCCTGTGGCGGCTTTGATCGTCGTTCTCATGTCGGCGGTATCGGGAGGATTGCACATTGACGGGCTTGCGGACACCGCCGATGGGCTTCTTTCCGGCGCTCCGCGCGAACGTGTGATAGAGATAATGAAAGACAGCCGTTCGGGCGCGATGGCTATTTTCGCAGTCGCGTCCGTTCTCATCGTCAAGACGACCGCCATCACGTCATTGACGGCGGAGTGGGCGACGACGGCGATTCTGCTTGCCCCATTAGCGGGAAGGATCGCCATTTACAATGCGATGCTCTGCGTTCCTTATGTTTCCGGCTCCGGCGGGCTTGGTCACGCTTTTGGCGCTGGCGGGCGGAGGGACAAGGTAGCCTCTGCTACGATCCTGTTAGCGGCGGGTTTTATCGGCGCGGGAATATCCGGGATATTGTGGGCCGTGTCGCTTTATGCGCTCTGGGCCATATTCTCGGCATGGCTCGTTAAACGGATAGGCGGCATGACCGGCGATAACTACGGGGCGTTATGCGAGATAACAGAAACCGCCTCGCTTCTTTTTTTTGCGGGTGTTTGCAGGTGATGGATTTGCGTAACCACTCTTGTTGCTGTCCGAGGTGTTCTTCACCTCGGACTCCTAATGTAATTTTTTTGACAAACAAAAACGGCGGGGTGA
>JADGAO010000064.1 GCA_015231995.1 Nitrospinota bacterium
GCTTGTGAAAAGAGCGAACGCCCGGCCTTTTGTGAGTTTGAGCAGTTCGAAAATTCTTTCAGCCGCCTTTTCGGTAAACTCCGGCGACGAAGGGTCGGGCATGTCCGCAGCCACATGGAAAACCGTTTGGGCGGCGTAATCGAAAGGGGAGGGGACTATGATCTCCTTCGCCTCGGTGATTCCGAGCCGTGACCGCAAAAACTTGAAATTTCCTTCCGTCGTAAGTGTGGCGGAGGTGAAGACCGCCGATTGGAGGCGCGGATACAGTTTTTCTTTCAGGTTCGCGGAGACGTCCATCGGCGACGACTGCAAAAACACTCCGCGCCCGCGCGTCTCCACCCAATAGACGTGTTCGTCGCTCTCCATTCGGATCATCCCGTCGAGGCTGACGGCTGTGTCCTTGAACCTGCCCGCCAGCGACTTCATTGTTTCCGGCCCCTTTTTCATGGACGCGAGAAAATCGGCGACGAGGTTGAGCGTGTTCACAAGCTCGTCGGCGTGTTGGCGGAGCCGTTCCGCATCGTGGGGTTTGAGTCTGCGTTTGCCGTCGTTTCCCCGCGCAGTGTCGAAAAAAACCTGCGCCCTGCGGGTGAGGATGGCGAGGGTGGACAAGACGTCTTTTTCCAGCAGGCCCGCCGACTTCAGCTCGCGTTCCGTGTCCCTGACCGCTTCCGTTATTTTGTAGTTGGAGACGACCGCGCCAAAATAGCCGGCCGCAGTCTCCTCCACCATGTGCGCCTCGTCGAATATCACCGCGTCGCATCGCGGTACAACCTCGCCGTATGACGATTCGCGCACGCTCAGGTCGGCGAAAAAAAGGTGATGGTTGACCACAACGATATCCGCCTGCGCCGCCTCCCTGCGGTTGAGCGTGACGAAACAGGAATCGAAACTGGCGCAAGCCGAGCCGAGGCAAAGCTCCGGTTTGCTGTTGATCTCCTGCCATGCGGAATATTCGTCCGGCAGTCCGTTTATCTGCGATCGGTCGCCGGTCGTGGTCTCGTCCGCCCACGCGAGGATTGTGTCGAAGAGTTTGGCCTCTTTGCTATCACGAAACAACGGCTGTTGCGTGAAACCGCGCAGTCTGCGTTTGCAAAGGTAGTTGCCGCGCCCTTTCATGATGGCGGCGCGGATTTTGCCCGGAAACAGTTTTTCAAGGATCGGGATGTCTTTGCGGACGATCTGTTCCTGCAGTGTTAGCGTGCCGGTGGATACGGCCACTTTCAACCCGGACATCGCCGCAGGTATGAGATAGGCCAGTGTTTTGCCGACGCCCGTGCCGGCCTCCGCAAGCAGGATTCCGCCGCTGGCCAATGCGTCGCGCACCGCCACGGCCATTTGCCCCTGTCCCGGGCGAGGCTCGTATTCCGGCAGTATGCGGGAGAGCGCGCCGCCCGGCCCGAAGATTTTTTCCATTAAAACGCGAGATTTGCGAAAGTCAACGAGTCTCCTCACCCTCGCCCCGCTTGCGGGGAGAGGGTAGGGCGAGGGGACGCCCCTGCAATACAGCTAGAGGGATCGCCCCACCGCCTTGGCGACTTTGCCCATGTCTTTCATCAACGCCGCGAATTTGGCCGGTTTTAGCGATTGCGGGCCGTCGGAGAAAGCTTCCTCCGGTTTCCAGTGAACCTCTATCATCAACCCGTCCGCTCCGCTGGCCACCGCCGCAAGCGACATGGACTTCACATACTGCCAGTAGCCCACGCCGTGACTCGGATCCACGATGATGGGAAGATGCGTCTTTTCCTTTATCAAGGGGACGGCGGAGAGGTCGAGCGTGTTGCGGGTCGCCGTTTCGAACGTGCGTATGCCGCGCTCGCACAACATAACCTGGGTGTTGCCTTCCGACATGATGTACTCGGCGGACATCAGCCATTCCTCGATGGTGTTGGCAAGGCCGCGCTTTAGCAGTACAGGCTTGTTCTTCTTGCCGATGTCCTTGAGCATCGAGAAGTTCTGCATGTTGCGGGCGCCTATCTGTATGATGTCGGCGTATTCGCAAATGAGGTTAAGCTCTTTGGGACTCATGACCTCCGTGACGATGGGCATCCCGGTAGCGTCCGAAACGTCGCGCAGAAGCTGTAACCCCTTCTTGCCCATCCCCTGGAAGCTGTAAGGCGACGTGCGCGGCTTGAACGCGCCGCCGCGAAGTATCGTGGCCCCGGCGGCTTTGACGGCCATGCCGGTTTCCATAAGCTGATCCTTGCTCTCCACCGAGCACGGCCCGGCCATCACCACGAGGCTCTTGCCGCCGATCTTCACGCCCTTGACGTCAATGATGGTGTTCTCGCGTTTAACCTCGCGGGAGCAGAGCTTGTACGGCTTTAATATCGGAACCACGCTCTCGACATGATGAAGCGATTCGAGGGACTGGAGCTGGGCCTTGTCTCGGCCGTCGCCCAACGCGGCGATGACCTTCCGCAGGGAGCCTTCAATCATCTTCGGTGTGTAGCCGAACTTTTTAACGCGCTCAAAAACGTCCGCCACATCCTGCTCGGTGGCGTTTTGTTGCATTACGATAATCATTTTCCTGCGAATCTCCAGTCAATTGCACATAAGCTTTGCGCGGCGCGCAACCCGGTTCCATGCGATAACCGAAGGGCCAGGCTGTGATTTCGCGAAAAGTCCGGTCTGATACTATGCCATTTCGGGCGAGGATACAATACCCATCCGGCTTTCGCAGGAAGGACGGGATGCCTGCCTCAGATTGGCCTTGACGGGACATGCCGCCGGGGGCAATCTATATATGTAATCATCCGCACAACAATCAGCATGGCGCCATCATGGAATCGAAAGATAACGAGTTTTTCAGACGAGAGCTTCTCGCGCTCAAAGAAGAAGTCCTAAGGGACGCCGAAACCACAGCGGACGTCGGGGCGATAAAGGTAAAGAGCGAAGACCTTCCCGATGTGGTTGACCGCTCCTCGATGGAAACCGACCGCAACTTCACGCTCCGCCTGCTCGACAGGGAAAGAAAACTTCTAAAGAAAATAGACGAAGCCCTGGCCCGTATAGAAAACGGCGAGTTCGGAATGTGCGAAACCTGCGGAGAGGATATCGGCAGGGAGAGGCTTGCGGCCCGCCCGGTCGCCACCCTGTGCATCGGGTGCAAACAGGCGCAGGAAGAGGCTCAGGATCAACAGGAGAAGGCTTAGTACGGCGAAAAACCCGAGCGGCTCTCACGCAAGCGGGCGCCGTTTCGGTTAAGCTTCGCCATCTTCCGCCCGTTCTATCCATCCCGACGCCGTGACCCACTCGTACCACAACGCAAGCGCCTTGTACCTGCCCCACCTTCGGTAGCGCGATTCTATCTGTTCGTCGGTCATCTCTTTCCCCGCTATTTTTCGCATGACGGCGTGAGTGGCGGAGTCTATAGAGAGGTGTGAATACTCGCCGTGCAACATCATCAAATAATGCGCCGTGGATTTGCCCACGCCCTTTACGGACATGAAGAGCCGTTTCAAATCGTCGCCGCGCATCTCCCCGCGATCCACCGGCGAAAGGTCGAGCGAACCTTCCGCCACCTTCTCACAAAGATCAATGACGTAGCCTGCGCGGTAGCCGACCCTTGCGTGTTCGCGTAGCCACGATTCCCCGGCGGAGAGGATCGCGCCCGGTTCCGGGAAGAGGCGCCTGTCCGATCCGGGAACCTTCGGCCCCAGTTCGCAAAGGTTGTGTATCATCCGCACGGCCTGTTTCCACGCCACGTTCGTGGCCAGTTGCGCCTTGACTATGTCCTCAAAAGCTGTCGGCGATCTCAACAACCTGCCTGCCCCCGCCCGCTCGGCGCCGCTGAACCTTTTTGTTTTTTCGCACAGCGAGTAGAAACCGGAAAGGTCTTCGTCGAGCTTGAGGCAGTGGGAGACGACCCTGCGTATCTCGCGTTTTTTTTCGTCGTCCGGTTTGCCCGGAACGGCGACACGCAAACCGCCGTCGCCGTTTTCCCTGACGCCGACGATAAAAGGCTCCCCACCCCCCAGCCGCATGGCGATGGAGAAGACGCCCGACGCGGCGTCCCACCCGAATGGAGGCGTTTGGAAATAGCCGTGTGAAAGGACTGTCAGTTTCAGGTTGAAGCGAGTGTCCGGCCTGATTGTGAAGGATGACGTTTTCATGAAGGCTTAACCGTTATTACTGTTATTCTATCCATTTTGTCACTTTTTGGGGGAGATATTTGCGTAACCAGCAGTTTCCATGTTTTGTCATCCTGAGGGAGTCCTCGACCGAAGCAAAGCACAATAAAATGTTCGTTAGATGGATTCTTCGGCTTCGCCTCAGAATGACAACTATGGGAGTTTACCCTGAGCAAAGTGAAGGGCAAGAATGACAAATTCTACGCATTTGCTCATCGTTACCCCCAAGCATCACGAAGCGCGTTTACCCTGTCAATCTTTCCCGTCATGCGATAACATTTTCTCATGGATCAACTGACTTTACTCGACGATTACATCACCCATCTCATGGTGGAGCGCA
This sequence comes from Nitrospinota bacterium, assembly GCA_015231995.1. Classification (GTDB taxonomy): domain Bacteria; phylum Nitrospinota_A; class UBA7883; order UBA7883; family JACRLM01; genus JADGAO01. The sequence continues at coordinate 4,474 of JADGAO010000064.1, forward strand.
ACCGCTCGCGGGCCACGCTGGAGGCCTACCGGCGCGACATCGAAAGGTTCATAAAAGAGATCGGTCCGGGCTTGCGCCCGCTTGCAAACGTCATCTCGCCGGACATTACGGGGTATATGACAAAACTGCGCTCGGCGGGGATTTCCGCCGCGTCCACGGCCAGGAGCCTTGCCGCCATCAAGGGGTTTTACAGGTATCTTTCGGGGCAGAATCTGGTCGCAGGCAACCCGGCGGAGAATGTCGAGTCGCCCAGGCTTTGGAAGACCATACCGCAAACGCTCGGCGTCGAAGAGGTGGACAGGCTTCTCGCCGCGCCGGACAAATCCACCCCTCGCGGGTTGAGGGACTCGGCGATGCTCGAGACGATGTACGCTACGGGGCTTCGAGTTTCGGAGCTTGTGTCGCTTGAGGTCAAGGACATAAACTTCGAGATGGGCTACCTTTCCGTGGTGGGCAAAGGATCGAAAAAAAGAAGCGTGCCGATGGGGGAGACCGCGCTTGACACGATAAAAGAGTATAGGGCGAACTCGCGGCCAAAGCTGATGACAGGCAAACGGCTCGACTCGCTTTTCGTTACGCGGCGCGGGGAGCCTATGAGCAGGCAGTCGTTCTGGAAAGTGGTCAAGCTGTACGCGCTCAAGGCGGGAATCACCAAAGACATCAGCCCGCATTCCCTGCGCCACTCGTTTGCGACGCATCTTCTGGAGCGTGGGGCGGATTTGCGTTCCGTCCAGCGGATGCTGGGCCATTCGGACATATCAACGACGCAGATATACACCCATGTGGCCAAGGCGCGGATGAAGGAAGTTTATAAAAAGACCCACCCACGGGCGTAGCGATGGCGGGGTTGGAGGATGCGGGCATCCGCATGTTTCGCGTATAAATGAACGGATGGGTGTTGGCGGGCGTGGCCCTTTTGTGGGCCATATCGGTGGCGGCCCTGATAATCCTGATCCGGCGATGGCGGATCGTGGAGGCCGTGGACGCCCCGGAAAAGCCGGATACCAAAGCGCGCGCGATAGCCTTGGCGCAGGAGGCTTTGAAGAAAAAACGGGCGTCAGCTTCCAAAAAAACGGATGCGTCACTTGAAATCCTCACCGCCCTGGCGCAAGATGAGAAGTTGATGGCAGGTCAGATAAAAAAATGGCTTTCGGAAAAGGACGACTTTAAGAAGAAATGAACCAGGCCCGGGAAACCAAAGATAACCCTCCAGCCGGGGCGGATACGCCCGGCGTATTCCGGTCGGCCGTGATCGGCGACGCGAAGAAGATACAAACCCTGATAAACAAGTATGGCGACAGGGGATTGATGCTCCACAGGTCGTTAAACGAGATTTACGAGAATATCCGCCAGTACGTCATCTACGAGGAAAACGGGGAGATACTCGGCGTGTGCGGCCTGCAGGTGACATGGGAAGACCTGGCCGAGATACGCGCCCTTGCGGTGGACGAGAGCAAGTCCGGGCGCGGCATCGGCACCCTGCTCGTCGAGAAGTGCATCGAGGAGGCGGGGCGGCTTGGCATACCGAAGGTATTCACGCTGACATACGCTCCCGATTTTTTCGCGAGGCTCGGGTTTACGGTCGTCGACAAGATGCAGTTCCCGCACAAGATATGGAGCGAGTGTGTCCGTTGCCACAAGTTCCCGGATTGCGACGAAACGGGCATGATAAGGCCCGTGAGCCTTTGAGCGCCGATAAGGCGGGCGATCCGGTTTTTTCCGTCACGGTTGAAGGATTGGCCTACGGAGGCCAGGGGGTCGCCCGATTGGACGGCAAGGCCGTATTCATCCCCGGCGCGTATCCGGGCGACACGGTCTTCGCAAAAGTTGAAAAAGACAAAAAGACATTCATCGAGGCGAGCCTTGTCCGCATCGCCACGCCATCCCCACAGCGCGTAGAATCTCCCTGCATTTACGCGGGCGATTGCGGCGGATGTCCCTGGATAGGGCTGGAATACGCGAGCCAGATCGAATGGAAACGCCGGATCGTCCAGGAGCAGTTAAGACGTATCGGCGGGCTGGATGTGGAGGTCGCCCCGGCGGTTCCCGCCAAGGCTCCGCTCGGTTACAGGGCCAGGGCGCGCATGAAGGTTTCCGCCAAACGCGGCAAAGTTTCCATCGGGTTCCGCAAAGCCGGGTCGCACGACTCTATCGCGGCCGTGGACGTATGCGCTGTTCTCAACCCTGTCCTTAACACGATGTTGAAAGAGATACGCGAATACCTTCGCTCCAACGCGAAGATGGCGGAGAACATCTATGAGATGGAAATCGAGACCGGCCCACCGGAGACGGTGGGAAGAGCCACGTTCAACACCACAGGTCCTATTCCCGCCTCTTTCATAGACGCGGCTCTCAAGGCTTGCCCGTCGGTCAAGGGAATATCGGTTCGGAACGGCCGGTCGTTCAAATCGCACGGCGACAACTCTTTATCCACGGCGACGGGCGGAGGAGTCCGGCTGTTTTTCGATCCCGGAGTTTTCACGCAGATCAACCCGGAGCAAAACGCCCTGATGGTGGATCGCATCGTGGAGCTGGCCGGGCCGGCCCACGGCAGGACGGCGCTCGACCTTTACTGCGGGATGGGCAACATCGCCATTCCCCTGGCCGTGGCCGGATTCGGCGTGACGGGGGTGGAGTCCGTGAAACAGGCGGTGGATGACGCGAACAATAACAGAACCCGGCTTGGGCTGTTCACCGCAAACTTCATCCACGGCGACTCGGGGTATGAGGCGGGTGGCCTGGCGCGGCGAGGGCTTTCTTTCGACGTGACGATACTCGACCCGCCGAAAGGCGGCGCAAAAGGGCTTTCGGAACTGGTCTCCCAGATAACCAGAGAGACTTTGATATATGTTTCGTGCGACCCGCCCGCCCTTGCGCGGGATTTGAAGGATTTTGCGGAACGAGGGTTCTCCGTCGAGTCCGCTCAGGTTTTCGACATGTTCCCGCAGACCGCGCGAGTGGAAGTTGTGGCGCTCCTTCGCAAAAGGTAATGCCATTTTTTCTTATGGATGGCGCAAACAAAACGGCCTGTTGTAAACTTTTAGTCATTATGAGCGGACGGCTTTAGGCTGATGGTAAAGTTCACTCTCGACATGATTACAGCGCTCGTCGCCACCATTGGCGCATGGACGATATGGATCGCAGGGTCGGTCGGCGAGCTGTCGCTGTTCACATGGCAGATGTTCAAATGGCTTTTACGCCCGCCGCTGAGGATCCGCGCCATTTTCGAGCAGATGCAGGAGATCGGCTACAACTCCGTGCCGGTGGTGGCCATCACGGCGCTGTCGACGGGCGGCGTTCTGGCCCTGCAGAGCTACATCGGCTTCAAACGGTTCGGGGCGGAGAGCATGGTGGGCACGGTCGTGGCTCTTTCGATGACCCGTGAGCTGGGTCCGGTGCTCACGGCGATAATGGTCGCTGGCAGGGCAGGGTCGGCCATGGCCGCCGAGCTTGGCACCATGAAAGTGACCGAGCAGATAGACGCCCTCTACACACTGGCCGCAAACCCCATAAAATACCTGATCGTTCCCCGGTTTATCGCAGGTGTGCTGGTGCTTCCGATGTTGACGGTTATCGGAGACGCTGTTGGCATATTGGGCGGAGCGTTAGTCGGAGTGGGCACGCTAAACGCAAACCCGGTCGTGTACATGAAAAAAACCTTTGAGTTCCTTGAACTCAACGATATCTACTCCGGGCTGTTCAAATCCATGATCTTTGGCGCGATAATAGCGATAGTCTGCTGTTTCCAGGGGTTCAAAACCGAAGGCGGCGCGGAAGGCGTGGGCCGCGCCACTACCCGGTCCGTGGTCATATCGTCCATCATGATACTGGTGTCGGACTACATGCTCACGGCGCTTCTTTTCTGATGAGGGCATCCTGTGGCTGATGACATAATCATCGAGCTTGTAGACATCCACAAATCCTTCGGGACAAAAGTGGTGTTAGCCGGGGCGAACCTCAAGATAAAGAAGGGCGAGTCCATGGTGATAATCGGCGGCTCCGGCTCGGGCAAGTCCGTCACTATAAAGCACATGATCGGCTTGCTTACGCCGGACAAAGGCAAGGCTCTCGTCGGTGGAGTGGAGGTCGGGACCCTCAACGAAGAGGAACTCAACACGCTCCGCAAGAAGTTCGGGATGCTTTTTCAGGGGGCGGCCCTTTTCGACTCGCTGACTATCGGCGAGAACGTGGGATTCGGATTAAAAGAGCATACGAACCTCTCCAAAAGCGACATTGAGAAGATAGTCACCGAAAAACTCCGCCTCGTCGGGCTGGAAAAAGTGGAGAATCTCAAGCCCGCCGAGCTTTCCGGCGGCATGAAAAAACGGGCGGGGCTGGCCCGCGCCATAGCGATGGACCCGGAGATAATCCTTTACGACGAGCCTACAACGGGGCTGGACCCTGTAATGTGCGATCAGATAAACGAGCTGATCGTAGACCTGCAGGAAAAGATCGGAACCACCGCCGTGGCCATAACGCACGACATGGTTTCCGCCAACCGGATAGCCGACAGGATAGCGATGCTTCACAAGGGCGAATTTGTCGCAGTAGGGACGCCGGACGAGGTCTTCTTTTCAGATATACCTGTGGTGGCCGAATTCTGCTACATTGGTAAGGTTTTAAGGCAAACAGAGGCCATACAGAAAAAAGATGACTCTCCCAAAAACGATGATAAATAGGGACGGACGGCCAGGCGCCGCTTTGGATGGAGGCTCACGCCTGTGAGATCGATGTCGCCAGAGGTTCGGGTTGGGTTATTGACGATATTAGCGGGGTTCGCCCTGCTCTACCTTTCCCTCAAGACTGCGGGCGTGGCCATCTTCCACCGCGGAGAGGCGATGAGCTTTGCCATTTATTTTAACTCCGTCGCGGGCATTGAAGAACGGGCGAAGGTCAAGCTCTCTGGAGTGGAGGTAGGCTATATCTCCGCCGTGGACCTGGCCGACAACAGCAAGGCCAAGATAACTGTGACCCTCACCCGCCAGGCGGACATCAGAGTTGACGCTAGGGCCACCATACGCACGGCCGGCCTGCTCGGCGAGCGTTATGTCGAGTTAATCCAGGGTAGCAAAACCAGCCCACTGCTTAAAAACGGGGAGACGCTAACCCGCGCCGAGGACGCGGCGGAAATAAGCGAGATGATGGGGAAAATGTCCGAAGCGATGGACGACATAAAGGCCATCACGAAGTCTCTCAAAAACACGCTGGCCTCGGCGGAGGGCGAGCAATCGTTCAAAAACATACTCAAGAATATAGACATGGCCTCCGCCAACCTGGAGGCCATTCTCGACGAGAACCGGGCGACGCTGAAAAACACCATTTCCAATTTCTCCACCATCTCCCAGAGTTTTTCGAAGAGCGCTCCCGAACTGGCGGAAAATCTCGACAAGATGGCGTCGGGCCTTCGCGGGATAATCGAGGACAACAGGGCCAACCTTACGACAGGTATCGCCAACGTAAAGGAAATCTCCGGCGAGTTCGGCGGGATGCTCAAGGAGAACCGCGCAAACCTGAAGATGACCATGGACAACGTGGCCCGCGCCTCCGAGAAGATAGACAGCCTCATTTCATCCATAAAGAACGCTTCGTCGTCCATCGAAAACGTGACCGCCAAAGTGGAGAAAGGCGAGGGCACCGTCGGCAAACTTATGACCGACGAGGCCGTGTACGACAACCTCAACAGCACGTTGACGGGCGCAAAGAAGTTCCTCACCAAGGCGGATGAGATCACGCTCCATGTCGGAATAAGGGGCGAGAGACAGGTGGAGCACGACCAGACCAAGTCCTTCGTCTCCATGAAATTGCAACCGAGGGAAGACAAGTACTACCTGATCGAGGTCGCAGAAGACATGCGCCGCCAGGACTTGTCCACCACCCGCAACACGATCAACTCCCTGCTTTTCACGGTGCTTATGGCCAAGAGGTTCTCGGATTTGACGCTTCGGGCGGGGCTGATAGAATCCTCCGCCGGCGGAGGCGTGGACTATCACCTGTTCGGCGACAGAGTGATGGCGTCGGTGGACCTGTTCAACCTTTCCGGCTACGACAAATCGGCGCAAAGCTCGCAGTTAAAGGCGCAGTTGCGCTGGAACGCGCACAAGTACGTTTACATGTACCTGGGCGGCGACGAGCTGTTGAACGAGAAATACCGCTCGTTCCTTTTTGGAGGCGGCATCATGTTTGACGAGAGCGACCTGAAACTGGCGTTGAGCGTTTTGTAATAACGCGCAAGGCATAACCGGCGATTAACCTGATAACCTCTCCTTGTTGACTATGGACACCAGCAGATCCCTAACCCCGATAATAAGCGAGGAGGAGTTCCTCCCGCTTCTGCAAGGCAAGATGCAGGCCCTTATGGCGGTCCTTTCCGTCCTGGGGCATGAGAACATGACCGCCAACAAGCTTTACTATTTCACGCTCGTCCACGAGGCGGAGAAACTGGAAGTCTTTTTGGACGACTACGGGGCGCGCTCCAACATGCGCCTGCTCTATTTCGCCGAGCTTGTGGCCTGCGCTCGCAACCTTGCGCTGGCCGCGTTCCACCTGTATCACATTCTCGACCGCTATTCCGACTACCTCATGGGGGACAGCGACCAGATACGCAGGGAGTTCGAGGACAGCGCCAGAAAAACACTGGGCTATTTTTCAGCCACGCTCCGCAACTTTCACGCCGCCCTTCGGGAAGAAGCTGTGGCGCAGGGAATGCGGGTGGAGGCCGGGTCGCTATCCGCCGGCGAGTGGAACATCAAGGTCATTCCCCAACTCCCATACACGATAACGTCGGAAGCGGCCGCCAATGAGGACGAGCGGCTCATCGCCATCGCTCAGGCGTATCGGAAGGTCTCCAAACTTTTCCGCCAGCACAGGCTCGACAGGAGGTTCAAGGCCACATCTCTGGCCGAAATCATACCGAGCAAGATGAACGAGACTTTATTCGCCGACCTTGAGGTGCGTCTCCATAACATACAGAGCGAGTACGACACATATATAAAAGGCGGCAAGGTCGGCAGGGAGGATCCCCGCGCCGCGACTTTGCGAGGGCTTACCTCCATACCTATGCACCTCTTCGATTTCCTCAGGTGGATGGCCCATTTTTACGAACGCCACGAAAGCGACGTGAAAAAGGGAGGGGTCAAGGCGAAGATCGCCGCTCTCGCGCCGGAGGATGAGCTGATGGCGGTCATTCTCAATTTCGGCCTGCGCTACTCTGGCAAATATCTCAACGAGGGGGTCAAGGTGGCCGAGCGCATCCTCTCCTCGTTCATCACGCCCATCGTGCACGAGCTTCCCATACCAAAACCGCAGGGGTTCCACGCCCGCCCCGCTACATACGTCTCGCTTATCGTGCAGGAGCATGGGACGGACGTGTTCATGATCGTCAACGGGGAGCGGTACGATTGCCGGTCTGTGCTGGAGCTTCTGCAGGCCGGGGGCATCCTTGCGGATATGGGGGCGGAAACCGTTTTTTTTGAGGGAGACAAGAGGGCGGTTGATGACCTTATCATTCTCGCCGAGAACAACTACTGCGAGGATAAGGACATCCCGCCTGAACTGAGTTACCTCAAAATACTGAGAAACCTGTAACAACGCGGTGTAACCATGAGTATTGACGGCGCAAGGAAAAAGATAACGCAGGCGGTTGACGGCTTTGCGGAAGAGATGCTCGACATCAACAGGCGCATCTTCGAGCGCCCGGAGCTTTGCTATCAGGAGAAGTTTGCGAAGCAGACTCTGGCCGATTATCTTTCGGAACGCGGTTTTGCCGTGACGACGCCGAAAGGATGGCCGCCGACCTCGTTCATCGCCAGGCATGGCAAGGCCAAAACCCCGGCCGTCGCGATACTGGCCGAGTACGACGCGCTACCGGAGATCGGCCACGCCTGCGGCCATTCCATGATAGCCGCCGCCGCTTGCGGGGCCACGTCCGCCATAGTCAAAGCTGAGCCGGATCATCCCGGTTCACTGCTTGTCATCGGAACCCCGGCGGAGGAAGGTGGCGGCGGGAAGATACAAATGCTCGCTAAAGGCGCGTTCAAAGGGGTGGACGCGGCAATCATGATCCACCCGAGCAACAAGACCCGCGCCGTCGCCCGGATGTACGCCATCGCCGAGCTCACCTTCGAGTTCCGGGGCAAGGCGGCTCACGCGGCGGCGTTCCCGGATCAGGGAATCAACGCGCTGGACGCTGGCGTGCTTTTTTACAACGCCGTTTCCGCCCTGCGCCAGCAGTTGAAAGGGGAGGCTCGCGTCCACGGCATTTTCACGCACGGCGGCGACGCGCCGAACATCATCCCGGAGCGTGTGGAGATGAAGTTCTATGTGCGCGCGCTGGACTACGGATATTTCCGCGAGCTGGAACGCAAAGTGGTGGAGTGCGCCCACGGCTCTGCCCGGGCGGCTGGATGCAAACTGAAAATAAAAAAGCGGGAAGCCGAATACGCTCCGTTTTACCCCAACTACCCGATGGGGCGCGTTTTCCGCGAAAACATGAAGACGCTGGGAATCGTGGAGGACTCTTTTTCCGAAACGGAGGAGATAGGCTCCTCCGACATCGGCAACCTGAGCCAGGCCCTGCCGACCCTGCACCCGGAGTTCCGCGTGGGCGACAGAGGGGCGATCAACCATTCGCGCGATTTCCTTACGGCGGTCGTCTCAAAATTCGGAACCGGCGCCATGATCGGCATGACCAAGGCGATGGCTCTTACGGTTTACGAGCTACTCGCCAATCCGTCGTTGATGGCCGAGGTTAAAAAAGAATTCAAGGCGGCCACTGGCGTGGGGAACAGGCGCAAGTGACCGTCGCACTGGGGCTGATGTCCGGCACGTCAATGGACGGCGTGGACGCGGTCGTATGCGAGATTACTCCGCGAAAAAACTCTCACCCGGCGATATCCTTCATCGCCCACGCGAAGGTTTCTTACCCCGCCGACATTAAACGGCGGTTGATGGAAGTCAGCGGGCCGCATGGTTCGGCTCAGGAAATATGCGCGCTCGATCCGGCTGTTGGGGATGTCTTCGCCAAAGTCGCGCTCAAAGCCATCGGTCTTGCGGAAAAACGAGGCTTTAAAGTGGATGCCATCGGCTCGCATGGGCAGACCGTGCGTCATTTACCGAAGGAACGCTCCACGCTTCAGATAGGCTCTCCCTCCATCATCGCGAAGAAAACCGGAGTGGCCGTATGGAGCGGTTTTCGCAACGCGGACATGGCTCGTGGAGGGCAGGGAGCGCCGCTTGCCCCCATCGTCCACCTGCCGTTGTTTGGCGACCGGGAAAAAGATGTGGCAGTCGTCAACATCGGTGGAATCGCAAACATCACGTTCATACCCGGCGGGGCGAGTTCGTTTAAGCAAGTTCTCGCATACGACACCGGGCCGGGCAACATGCTCATCGATTACGCCGTGGAAAAAGCCGGTCTTGGAGCCTATGACCGCTCAGGCCGTGTGGCGGCGAGAGGGAAGATAAACGAGAAACTTCTTTCGAGGTTAGCCTCACATCCATATTTTAAGCGCATTCCACCCAAATCCACGGGACGGGAAGATTTCGGCGGCGACGTTTTTTTCCGGCGAGCCGGAACGGGCGTCAAATGGAACGCGAACCTTGTCGCCACAGTCACGGAGCTTACGGCAGTAACCATCGCAAGCGAGATAAAGAGGACAGCCAGCGGTTCACGCAAACCATTGAGTGTTGTTGTGTGCGGAGGCGGGGCGAAGAATCTTTTTTTACTCACACGGTTATGGAACCATCTTCAAGACGCCGCTGATGATGTGGAGGTTGGATCGTCGTCTGCATTTGGTTTTCCAGCGGAGTATGTGGAAGGGGCGTTGATGGCTCTGTTGGCGCATTACGCCATGACGAAGACGCGGCTGGATTTATCGAGCGTCACCGGAGCGGTTGGAGAGCCGGGTATTTTGGGCTCGCTCACGCCAGCGTGATTCTAATTTTGTCCCCCGAAGCTCGGGGGACCGCCACGAAGTGGCGAAGGGGTTTAATTGGTCCTCCCTAAAAAACCGTAAAATCTCCAATAAAAGAGCGCCTTTTCCATGTTTTTCGCA
>JADGAO010000065.1 GCA_015231995.1 Nitrospinota bacterium
ATTTTGATATGAAAAAACTTTTCAGAATGAAGTCCGCCTCGCCCGATGAGTTCTGTGAAACCGGGCTTAACCGTTGCTTAACCACTTTCGACCTTGTTTTTCTCGGCATCGGCGCCATTATCGGCACCGGCATTTTCGTGCTCACCGGGATAGCGGCGGCGACGCAGGCGGGGCCGGCCATAGTCCTCTCCTTCGTTGTGGCCGGGCTGGCCTGCGCTTTTGCGGCCCTGGCCTACGCCGAACTGGCCTCATGCGTCGGCGGATGCGGGAGCGCGTACGGGTACAGCTATGTGGCGTTCGGCGAGATTGTGGCGTGGATCATCGGATGGGACCTCATTCTGGAATACGCCGTATCGGTGGCGGCGGTGGCCAACGGATGGTCCGGCTACTTCAACAACGCCCTTTCCGCAATGGGGTTTGGGCTTCCGGATTCTTTGACCCACGCCCCGGCCCTCGGCGGGATAATCAATATGCCTGCCGCTGTAATCGTGCTGATTCTCACGGCCCTTCTTGCAATAGGGGTCCGGCAAAGCGCGCAGTCGAACACGGCGATGGTGTTCGTGAAGCTCATCACCATAACCGTGTTCATCGCCGTGGCCGCGTTTAACGTCAATCCAGACAACTGGAGCCCCTTCATGCCGTTCGGCTGGTATGGGGAATCGGCGGATGGGAAACCCGTCGGGATCATGGCGGGGGCGGCGATGGTCTTTTTCGCATACGTCGGATTCGACGCGGTATCCACGGCGGCTGAGGAGGCTAAAGATCCCCAAAAAACTGTTCCGATTGGGATAATCGGGTCGCTGGTGTTTTGCACGGTCATTTATATAATCGTATCCGGCCTCCTCACCGGCATAGTCCCTTACACCGAACTTAACGTCTCCTCTCCCGTGGCCCACGCCCTGCAACTGATCGGGTACAACTGGGCTTCGGCGCTTATCTCCACAGGGGTTATCGCCGGCTTGACGACTGTCATGCTCGTTCTTTTTTACGCGCTCACCCGCGTCATTTTCGCCATGTCCCGCGACGGCCTTTTGTCCCCCTTCTTCTCCGTGGTCAACCCGAAAACCAAAACGCCGGTTCGCGTCATAGTCATATGCGGCGTGATGATGTCCATTCTCGCCGGCCTCATCCCGCTGGGCGAACTGGCGGAGCTGGTCAATATCGGCACTCTTGCGGCCTTCGCGCTTGTCTGCTTTGGCGTCATAGCCCTTCGATACACCAAGCCGGATTTGCCCCGTCCGTTCAGAAGCCCGTTCAGCCCATTTTTCCCGGCGCTTGGCGTAATTTTATGCGTCGCCTTGATGTTGTTTCTGCCCGCGCTGACATGGTTGCGGTTCATCGTGTGGCTAGTTGTCGGGGTGATAATTTACGGGGCTTACTCGTATCACCACAGCAAACTTGGAGCCGGGAGTTAACCCGGATTCCGAAGTTGAACACGGATGACTGAGGGAGCGTTGGCGACCGAAGGATCAAAGTGGAATAGAACATTTTTTTCGATAGATTCTTCGCGTTGCTCAGAATGACAATGGGCCGAGGAACGACATCACCGGACAGCAAGCAAGAGACACTTCGCGCCTGCCTCTTTCCGCCAGCCCATTGACTACTCCCGTCAAGAGAATAGAATTAATGAAGGATGCCGTTATCGGGCGCCCGGTTCTCTAACATTCGGAGTTGAATAGTGGTGGAAGATCACAAAGCCAGCATTGAAGACCAAAAGGCCAAAATTGAAAACGAGTTTTTAAGCGTGCTTCTTTCCGCGATGAAAAAGGGCATGACTCCGGAAGAGTTTTTCGCCGTGGCGGACGCCACAATGGCTCACCTGCGAGGCAGGACGCCTAACGAGATTGTCGGACGCATCATGAACGACACCGCTTCCGCCGGGGATGTTGAAAAGATGATCGCCGACCTCCGCAAGAAATAACGGCTAACGAAGCGTTTCCGCTCATTCCTCCAGCCCAAGCTCTTTGCGCCATTTGGCCAACTGCGCCGCTTTGCGCTCGTCTATGCTCATCGGCTCCGTATCCATGAACCCGGTATCTTTCGGGAGCCTTTCCGTTCTGTCCATCGCCCGTTTGGGCAGATATTTGCCACGGCCTGGGGCGCTTGCGCTCCGGCCACCCGGGCCACGACTGCTTGAGCCTGCGCCGCTCCTGCCTTGCCCGCCGCCGGGGGTTCGTTTTTGATCCGGTTTCTTGAAAACTCTTTTTTTCACGTTATTCAGACTCCATGCATGTCAAACGAAAATAGCTCTTAATTAGGAGTGAGCCGCTCCGATTATTCCGCTGATGTGGCTCTCCCCGATGCGATCCAGAACGGATGGAAGCGTATCGGCGATCCTTTTGCCGATATGGGGATCCACGAAATTCATCGAGCCTATCTGCACGGCGGTGGCCCCGGCCATCATGAACTCGATCACGTCTTCCGGGGAAGATATCCCCCCTATCCCGAATATCGGTATTTTAACCGTTTTGTAGCATTGCCACACCATTCTTAACGCAACCGGTTTTATCGCCGGGCCGGAAAGCCCTCCCGTTATGTTGGAGAGGACGGGCCTTCTTTTGTTTATATCTATCGCCATGCCGACGAGAGTATTGATGACGCTCAATCCGTCCGCCCCTTCGGCTTCGCAGGCGCGGGCGAATTCCGTTATGTCCGTCACGTTGGGCGACAGCTTTACGATCAACGGTTTTTTCGAGGTTTTCCGGCAAGCTGACACAACCTTCGATGTCGCCCTCACGTCGGAGCCGAATGCTATCCCGCCTTCTTTGACGTTGGGGCAGGATATGTTCATCTCCAGCGCGGAGACTTGCGGTATCTCCGAAAGACGCGCGGATATCTCCGCGTATTCTTCCACGGTGTTCCCGAAAAAGTTCACGATTATAGCCGTGTCCACCCCTTTAAGGGCGGGTATCTTCTGGCTGATGAATTTGTCCAGCCCGATGTTCTGCAATCCGATGGCGTTGAGCATTCCGGCGGCGGTCTCGCATATCCTTGGCGGCTTGTTGCCGGCCTTGGGTTTTAGCGACAACCCTTTGGTGACAAACCCGCCCAGCGTGGATACGTCGTAGAACTTGCTGTATGTAAGGCCGTACCCAAACGTCCCCGATGCGGTGACCACAGGGTTTTTGAGCCGCAATTCCCCGAACCGGACTTCCAGATTTTTATCGCTCACGACTTAAATCTCTATCTCCAGCGCGTTGAAGACGGGGCCGGTTCTGCACACGGTCACATATTGTTCCGCTCCGCGTTTTTTGACCACGCATCCCAGGCACGCCCCGAACCCGCACGCCATATAACTTTCCAGCGACGCATGGCATACGATACCCGCGTCCTCCGCTATCTCGGCGACGGCGCGCATCATCGGCGACGGGCCGCAGGTGAATATAACGTCGGGCTTCATCCCTTTTTCCAGTTCGGCGCTCAGCGCAGAGGTGACGAACCCTTTAACCCCATCCGAGCCATCTTCGGTGGCGGTGATGACGTTCACCCCGTTATCCCTGAAACGTGCCGCGTAAAAAAGCTGGCTCGCCGATCTTGCGCCCATCAGCAGGGTGTAATCGAGATCGGCTCGTTTAATATTTTCCGTAAGGCCCAGGAACGGCGCAACGCCCGTCCCGCCCGCAACCATCCAGACTTTTTTCGCGCCGTCGGGAATAGCGAAACCCGTCCCAAACGGCCCGACCACGTCTATCTTCGCGCCCGGCGACAGGATGGAAAGAATCCGCGTCCCTTTGCCGACTTCTTTTATCACAAACCCGATACGCGAGCCGTCCGGCGCAAAATCCGCCACGCTCATCGGCCGCCGCAGGAACGGGTCGAGCATGTTGGCGACCCGTATCATCACGAATTGCCCCGGAGCTACCGCAACAGGTTTAACCACAGGTTCCGCCACAAGGTGGAAATGTCCGTCGCCCAGCGGTTCGTTGGCGATCACCACGCAGTCCATCGCAAGAGCGGAATGATTTTCGCTCACCGTACGGCGCTCTCGACGGAGATGTTCATTTTGACCAGAAACTGGAACAGTTGAACAAGGTTTTCCAGTTCCCCTCCGGAGAGCTTGACGTGCGTTGCGTCGGCCAGGTTCTGCCCCAAGGTGGGATCCATGCTTATCCACGATCCCGCATAGACTTCAACCCATGCGTGGTAGAGGAACCCCTCCTGCTCCGAAGAGTGGACTATTCCAGCCGCGACCCGCGCGGGGATTCCCACGCTTCTTGCCATCGCCGTAAACAGGTTCGCATGGCTCTGACACTCCCCTTCTCTGGAAAGCAGGACATCAACGGCGGTGAAAGAGTCCACCAGTTTTTTCTTTATGTTGGAGTAAACCCACCGGTTTATGGCGACGGCGGCTTTGTATGCGTCCTTCTCCGCGCCGACGATGGCCTGCGCCTCTTTTGCGATCATCTTGCTGTCTGACTGTATCTCCGGCGACGGGTTAAGATACGAGGGTTGAGCCTTGCCGGCCTGTTGTATCGTCATTGGGGCGGGAGGCTCCTGCCGTATGACGGTGACAGGTATCGTCATAACGCTTTTGCCGGACGCGTTCTTGTTCCAGCCGCCTGTTCCGACAACCTGGCGTGTGTCGGACGGAATGGAGACGGGGCTTTCAAAACCGCTTAACGACAGTTTAAGCTCTTTTATTCCAGACTGGCTCTCGATAGGTTTATCGGGTTTTATCAGGCTGAATGTTATAAGGCTCGTCACGGGAATCACTTCGGTAGGGAATTTCGTCGCGCCTTTTTCATCCGTCCGCACGGAGGTGAAACCCATCAGGCTTTCTTCCTTCAACTTCTCCCCGGCGGGCGTGATGTAGCTTTTCGTAGCCATCCCCTGTATCCGCGATTCGACCGCGTATGCGTCCACCGGTTTTCCATCCACACCGGGGACTTTAACCATCTCTTTTGCGATCTCGACGGTAATCGTGTCCAGCGCCCGCATCTCCACGAGGAAAACGGGAATGGTCATTTTGGCGCCCGGTTTAAGCTTGTCGAGAATCAACAGCTCCAGCGTCTCCATGAACTGGACGCCCGGCGCAAGTTTTTTGACGACCCGGCTCTCCCCTCCGGCTCCGGTGATGTCCATAACCAGTTCGCCGCCGATCAACTCGCCCACGGTTCTCTGCCGTTGCTCCCCGATGGTTTGAAGGGAGATGAAGCCTCTGGCGCTCTTGTCGGGATCCATGTAAAAAGAGCGGGAGAAGGACATGTCCTGTGTCGTGTCCGCGATTTTAAAACGTATGACCGCCCTGCCGGTGATACGGTATCCTTTCGGCCCCTGTTCGGTTTTCTGATAGGAAAAACCTATCTTCTGGCCGTTGAAGTGGATGTCCATCCACTCCTCGGAAATCGTCCGGTCGTAAACCCTGGATAGCCAGTCTTTTCCAACGGCGCCCCACGCCATTCCGCGCGAGGAGACGATAACGAATAAAGCGGTGGCCAGACAAAGGCTAAAACGAATTCGGTTCAAATTTTCGTCCGGATAATTGGCGGCATGATGATGTTAAGCCGCTTAATGGGTTACAAAGCTGATTGCTCTATTTAAAGACTCGCCATCGAACCAGTTCAGGCCAATGGCCCGATAATGGAAAAGAATTTGTGGAGTTTCCTCTGGGGATATCCCGCAAACCAAGTTCGATATTCTTTTTTCAAGAACCCATGCGACGACCAATTCCACAAAACGCATGGGGTGGCGAACCAACTCGATGGATATGATATCAGAAATCCGTCTCGATACTTCATGTTTTTCGATTGGCGTTGTTTCGATTATTATTGGGGCGGCAAATTGCGCGACCGGTCCCCGGCGCCGCAACGATCACTTGACGCAACGGAAGCCGACGCTGTTGAATCGGGACGCCGGAGGTATTGGATTGCGAGCTGATGCGCGTGATAATTTGTCTATAAGCCCCCACGCCCCCCCGCGAGCGACGCGGTTAATCCCCCGCGTGGCCCCGGTCGGGTTCTTAGTTGTGGCGCCTTTGTATTCGTTGTAGTCGTGGGAATGCCAGTCCGCCACCCATTCCCATACGTTCCCCGCCATGTCATACAGCCCAAGCGCGTTGGGAGGGTAGAGTCCGACCGGTTTTGTGGCGCGAGACGCAAAATTCGCTTCGCCCTTTTTCAACTCGTTTTTTCCATTGCCGTACCAAATCTTTTTGCCACCCTCGCGGGCTGAATACTCCCATTCCGCTTCGGTGGGAAGACGTTTTCCCGATTTCTCGCAATATTCTTTCGCCTCGAACCATGTGACCATTTCCACCGGGCAATCGGGACAGTCTTCGTTGGCCGATGGGTTTTTGCCCATCAACGCTTCGAATTCGGCCTGCGTCACCTCGCGTGTATCCATGCGGAAATCGTCCAGACAGACATTGTGGACAGGCTTCTCGTCATCGTCGCCGATATTGAACTGATCCCCCATATCGAAACAACCACCCTTCACAGGAACCATTGTCCCTGTTTGCAGTTGCTCCTGCGCCTCTGCCATGCAAAAGCCGGACAGAACAGAAAACGAGAACGCGATGAGCGTCCAGGCCAGTATCGCCGGTTTGACACGCATGATTACCCTCTGGTGGATTTTATGACATCCCGGATTATACGACGGAAGCAGATAGGGGGGGCGTGAAAAGGGGACCCTTGCATAACACTCTTGTTGCTGTCCGAGGTGTTCTTGTACATTTGCAAAGCAAAGCGAAGGCTCCATTCTTTTCCCTCCCCGAAGTTCGGGGAGGTGGCGCGTCTTCGCGCCGGAGGGGTTTAATTAAACCCCCTCGCAACTACGTTGCGGTCCCCCTTACTAAGGAAACCTTTGTGTAAGTCAACGATTGGCTCCTTACCCTCTCCCCGCCAACTTTGCGGAGAGAGGAAGGCGCAACGCGCCAGGTGAGGGGTTACAAGCAGTTCTCAATAATATTGAGCTAAACGTAGTTCAAACTTAAACACTGTTTGTAAACCCTCACCCCAACCCTCTCCCGCGATGTTGCGCGGGAGAGGGGGCAGGATGACGGTCGGGCAACGGCTTATGCAAACCCCTCCTTACTAAGGAGAGCTTTGCATATCCCCAAAACGTCCCATAAATTGATGCTCGGCGGGGTGTTCTTCACCCCGCCGTCTTTGTTTATTAAAGAGCTTTTATTTAGGAGTCCGAGGTGAAGAACACCTCGGACAGCGCGCAAGAGCGTTAAGCAAAGCTCTCCTTACTAAGGGGGATAAAAAGTATCTTCACCTCGGACTCCCAATGAGAGCCTTTTTTGTCATCCCGAGGGAGCCCTCTTTTTGTCATCCTGAGGGAGGCCTCGACCGAAGGATCAAAATAAAATAGAACATTCTTTTGATGGATTCTTCGGCTTCGCCTCAGAATGACAATAGTAATAGTCGCGCCCTCAAATGACAATATTGCGAATGCTATGGATTATGCACAGGTCTCCTTTCAAGGCGCCCAAACGAAAGCAGACTCCGCCCGAATAAGGTATAATTAAAAATTTAGGTTTTATCGGCCAAGAATGGATATACGCAACTTTTCGATTATCGCACACATTGACCACGGCAAGTCCACGCTGGCCGACCGTCTGCTCCAGCTGACCGGAGCCGTATCCGACAGGGATATGAAGTCGCAAATACTCGACTCCATGGACATAGAACGCGAACGCGGCATCACCATAAAAGCGCAGACCGCCCGTCTCAACTACACGGCCAAAGACGGCAAGACTTATGTTCTCAACCTGATAGACACGCCGGGGCATGTGGACTTCTCCTACGAGGTTTCGCGGAGCCTGTACGCATGTGAAGGGGTCATCCTGGTGGTGGACGCCACGCAGGGGGTGGAGGCGCAGACGCTGGCCAACGTGCATCTGGCAATGGAACACGACCTTATAATGATACCAGTGATAAATAAGATAGACCTCCCATCCGCCGATGTCGAAGGGGTGAAACTGCAGATAAAAGAGATTATCGGCCTGCCGCCGGAGGAGGTGGTTCTCGCCTCCGCCAAGGCTGGGATAGGCATCGAAGATATCCTGGAAGCCGTCGTCAAACGCATCCCGCCGCCTAAACGCGACCTTTCCGCAAAACCGAGGGCGCTCATAATAGACTCCTGGTACGACCAATATCAGGGCGTGGTGACGTTAACCCGAATGGTGGACGGAACCCTCAAACGGGGCGACCGTGTGCTGTTCATGGCAAGCGGGGCGGATTACGAAATTGACGCGATGGGCGTGTTTACCCCCAAGGGTAACCCAGTGGAGCAACTTACGGCGGGCGAGGTCGGTTTTTTCACCGCCTCTATAAGGAATGTCGCTGACGCGAAAGTCGGCGAGACCGTGACGCTTTTACGTGGTGGAGCCATCGAGCCTCTGCCGGGGTTCGTGGAGGCCAAGCCGATGGTCTTTTCCGGCCTGTATCCCACGGATGGCGAAGATTACGAGCCTCTGCGTGACGCGCTTGCGAAACTGCGTCTCAACGACAGTTCGTTCACTTACGAGCCGGAGAACTCGCTTGCGCTAGGGTTCGGGTTCCGTTGCGGGTTCTTGGGCCTTCTGCACATGGGCATCATCCGCGAGAGGCTGGAGCGCGAGTTCAACCTTTCGCTCATCTCCACCGCCCCTACTGTCGTGTACAGAGTTATGCTCAACAGCGGCGAAGAGGTGCGGGTGGACAACCCCTCCAAACTCCCCGATCCGAGCGAACGCAAGTATGTCACCGAACCGATTATCGAGGCGACGATCATCACCCCGGAGGAGTTCATCGGCTCGATCATGGCCCTTTGCAGGGAACGCCGGGGTACGCAGAAGAAGATGGAATACATCACGCCCAAACGGGTTTCGTTCGTATATCTACTGCCGTTGAACGAGGTGGTGCTGGACTTTTTCGACAGGCTCAAGTCGCTCACTCGCGGGTACGCCTCCATGGATTACGACCTTGCCGGGTATCAGCAGGCCGATCTTGTGAAGCTCGACCTGCTCGTCAACGGCGAGCCGCTGGACACCATTTCCGCGATAGTCCACAAAGAGAAAGCGTACACTGTGGGCCGTGACCTGGCCGCCAGGATGCGGGAGCTTATCCCACGGCAGATGTTCGAGATCGCCATACAGGCGGCCATCGGCGGCAAGATTATCGCCCGCGAGACAGTGAAAGCCCTTCGCAAAAACGTGCTGGCAAAGTGTTACGGCGGCGACATCACCCGCAAACGCAAACTGCTAGAGAAGCAGAAAGAGGGCAAGAAAAAGATGAAATCCATCGGCAGGGTGGAGATACCCCACGAGGCTTTCCTTGCGATACTCAAGACAGACGGGAAGTGAGAAAAGGTTTTTAAAACAAGGATGAACGGGACGAACAGAGTGAGCAAGGAACGTGAAGCTGGCAAGGTTGGCGAGGCCCAGGGAGCGCTCTGGAAAGAATACATAAAAGCAGGCGTCGTCGCGTTGGCGTTGGCTCTGTTCATCCGCGCATTCGTGGCGCAGGCGTTCAAGATACCGTCGGAATCTATGGTGCCGACGCTTCTTGTTGGCGACCACCTGCTGGTGAACAAGATCGTTTACCGGATATGGGAGCCGCAAAGAGGCGACATCATCGTTTTCGAGTATCCGATGGATCCTAGCAGGGACTTCGTAAAACGCGCCGTGGGCCTGCCCGGCGAGGTGGTGGAGGTCAAAGGCGACACGGTTTATATCAACAACCAGCCGTTGAAAGAGCCTTACGCCTTTTATGAGAAAACCCATCCGTTCGGTGGTCAGGACAATTACCAGTGGGGGCCGTACAAAGTGCCTGCGGGGCATCTGTTGATGCTCGGCGACAACCGCAACAACAGCCAGGACAGCAGAGTCTGGGGCCCTCTGGACATGCGGCACATACACGGCAGGGCGTTCATCATCCACTGGTCGTGGAAGGATAGCGCGTTCGGCGTGCGATGGGACCGGGTGGGAAAGCTTTTAAGATGATGGGCGGCCATATCCGGGTAGCGCGCAAACACCTCGGACAGCCTGAATTAAACTTTGTCCCCCTTGCCAAGGAAAGCTTTGCATAACCAAACGATTTCCATATTTTGTCATCCTGAGGGAGTCCTCGACCGAAGGATCAAAGTAGAATAAATTGTTCTTTAGATAGATTCTTCGCGTTGCTCAGAATGACAATATTGCGAATGCGATGGATTATGCAAAGCTCTCTTTGTTAAAAGGAGAGAAAGTATGTGCGCCCCACAATTTCCTCAAAACGGAGATACTGAGTGAAAGCGGAAAACAATTACGAAAAATCGGTTCTTGAAAACGGACTTCGCGTGATAACCGCACCGATGCCCGCAACCAGGTCGGTGGCGGTGATGGTGATGGTGGCCGCCGGTAGCAGGCACGAAGACCGCCGCCTCAACGGGTTGAGCCATTTTATGGAGCACATGTTTTTCAAGGGCGCCAAACGGTATCCAGACTCGATGGCGGTCGCGTCGGCCATAGACTCGGTTGGCGGCGCGTTCAACGCCTTCACCAGCGAAGAGCGGGTGGGATACTACGTCAAGCTGTCGGCCTCTAAAATACGGACGGCCTACGACGTCCTGTCCGATATGATGCTCAACTCCAAGTTCGATCAGGACGAGATTGACCGCGAACGGGGCGTTATAGTCGAAGAGATACGGATGTATAACGACGACCCGATGAGCCGGGCGCAGATGGATTTTAAAGAGCTTTTTTACGGCGACCAGCCGTTGGGATGGGACATCGCCGGGCCGGAGGAAGTGATTAACAAAGTCACCCGCGCCGATTTCATCCACTACCAAGACATCTTTTACACGGCGGCCAACTGCATCCTCGTCGTGGCTGGCGGCGTGACCCATGAGGAGAATATGAAGCTGGCGCGGGAATTCTTCTCGTTCAATAGCGGCGGGGAGAAACGCAAACCCCTGCCTTTCACCAAACTTCCCGGCAAACGCAGTTTCCTGCGGAACCGCGAAATAGAGCAGGCGCATATCGTCATGGGTTTCCCTATTCCCGGCGACGAGGACCCGGCGCAACCTGCGATAAAGATACTCAACAACGTCATGGGCGGCACCATGTCGTCGCGCCTTTTCCACGAAGTGCGGGAGCGGCGCGGGCTGGCCTACTACATTCGCTCCGGCAGGTCTGCGTACACCGACACGGGCGCGATAAAGATATCCGCCGGTGTGAACCTCGCAAAGGTGGAAGACGCCATCGCCGTGATTATGGACGAGATAAGAAAAGCCGCCAGGGACGGAATCACGCGCGAAGAGTTGGAAAAGGGCAAGGAGAATATAAAGGGCCGAACAGACCTTTCTCTGGAGGACTCCATGAGCGTCGCATCGCTTTACGCCTCCCACGAAGTCTTGCATGGCAAGGTCAAAACGCCGGACGAATACTCTGCGGAGATAGACGCCGTGACGCTCGAGCAGGTGAACGCCGCCGCAAAAAAAATACTGGATGAGGCGACGGTGAAACTTTCCGTCCTCGGCCCGTTTGACGACATCGGCGTTTTCGACAAGAGGCTGGACGCCTGACGGGACGGATGCGTAAAATCCTTTTCGTCTGCACGGGCAACCTGGCTCGCTCCCCGCTAGCCGAATATGCGTTCCAAAAGGCCATGGTCGACCGTGGCGTGACGGCCATCCTCGCCCACTCCGCCGGAACGATGGCTTACGACGGGTCGCCCGCCGCAAGCAAAGCCGTCCAGGAAGGCGCCCGGCGCGGGCTGGATTTGTCGCACCACCGGGCAACATTTCTTACGCGTCCGATGGTGGAGGAAGCGGAGATGGTTCTGGTCATGGAGCGTCACCAATACCTTCATACGCTGGCTCTTGCCCCGGGCTCTGCGGAGAAAACGTTCATGCTCGGCGGGTTCATCCCCGGTCGCAAACATGACGAGATAGACGATCCATATGGCGGCGACGAGGAGGATTTTCAGCGGGCGCTCGACGACATCATCGAGGCGGTGGAGATTCTGGCGGATAAGGTTGTTGAGAACCTGATTTGAGTTCGGCGGGGCCGTTCTTCGCCTCGCCGTCCATCCCAAATGAGTCCACATGGCGCAAACCGTTCATATGCGCTAACATTGTGAGGAACTATCGGGCCGACCTTTTATGAAACCCAGATCATGGATCACCGGGGCGTTGAACCTGCTTAAATGGCTCATCATCCCCGGCAAGTACGACCATCTGACTCCCGCCGAAATTGCGGCCCGCAGGCGGAAGAACGCCCGCTACCTGATAATCGGGCTTATCGGCCTGTTCGCGCTGATGACTTTCGCGTCGCTGATGATGCAGGAGACCGGGCTGGACGCTCCTATCTCCAACAACCTCGCCGTCGCGCTCGTCTTAAACCTGCTGATCCTCCTGCTTGTGGTTATGGCGCTCCTTGTGATGCGCAACCTGCTCAAACTCTATTTCGAGCGGCGGGGCGGCATAGCCGGATCAAAACTTCAAACGAAACTGGTCACGGCGTTTCTGGTCATGACGCTGGCGCCCGCATTATTCATGTTCGCCGTGGCGTCGGAGCTTATCGGCGACACCGTGGACAAGTGGCTCAACGCAAGAATCGAACGCACCCTGCGCGACTCTTTGCAGGTGGCCGAGAGCATGTATTCCGAATCGGAGAAGGACACCCGCGCCAAGGCGGAGTATCTGGCCGCTTTCCTGGACGTGCGCGGGCATATTGACACAGGCCCGTCGCGTGGGTTGACGAGACTTCTGGATCAGAAGCTTCAGGAATACAACGTGGATATGCTCCAGGTGTACGACCACGGGTTCGTCATGTCCGGGGAGGCTGTGAGGTCCGGGGCGGAGCTTGCCTTCAGCCTGGAGGATAAGCCAGACATCCTCGCCAAGGTAGCGCTCGGCGAGGCGGTGACGGAGGTCGAGGACTCCGGCGGGAAAAACCTTGTCATATCCATAGCCCCCGTCGCCTCGGAGGATGGGCAGGGACAGGTCAAGGGCGTGGTGGTGGTGGCCCACGAGGTGTCGAAAAACCTGATAGAACGCGCCCGTTCCATAACCAAGGCGTTCGAAGACTACCGGCAGTTGACGATGAAGAAGGAGCTTATCAAGACCTCGTATCAGGTTACGCTGGCGTTGGTGTCGCTGGTGATAGTCTTTTCGTCCATCTGGATCGGGTTCTACATCGCGCGCGGCATCACCGTCCCGCTCAAGACGCTGGCCGAGGCGGCGGAGGAGGTGGCGCGCGGCAACCTGGACGTGCGCATCAACACACCTGCGCGTAACGACGAAGCCGGGGCGTTGATAGACGCGTTCAACAACATGACGCACGACCTGAAAAGCTCCAAAGGCCAGTTGGAAAGCGCCAACAAAAGCCTGATAGAGACGAATATGCAGTTGCACCGCTGGGGCCAGTACATGGAAGCCGTGCTCGACAACGTGGCCGGCGGCGTGGTCTCCATAGACAAGGCAGGCGCCGTGACGACCATAAACGGATACGCCGCGCGGATGTTCGGCGTGACCGCCGAGGAGACGCGTGGGAAAAATTACCGCAAGGTGTTCGGCTCCGGCCTGTTCGAGCCGATGCGCCAGATGATCCGGGAAATGATCGCTCAGGACGAACGCTCGATGGCGCGGGAGTTGGAGACCACCCTCAAGGGGGAGAGGCGGACGCTAAAGGCGAGCGTATCAATGTTGCGCGGACACGACGGGCGGTACATGGGATCGGTCATGGTGTTCGACGACCTGACGGACCTGATTTTCGCGCAGAGAGCCATCGCGCTCCGCGAGATGGCGCGGGCTGTGGCGCACGAGATCAAGAATCCGCTCACCCCGATACAGCTCAACGTCCAGAGGATGAGGCGCAAGTTCCAGCAGAAAACCGACGATTTCCCCAAAGTGTTCGACGACGCGACGAATACCATCATCCAGGAGGTTGAGGCGCTAAAGGGGCTTGTGGAGAATTTCTCCAACATGGCCAAAATGGCCGATGCGCCACACCCGGACGGGGCCGGGTTCGCCCGCCTGTCGTTGTTCGAGTTGCGCAGGGAGCCGACCATGCTCCACGACATAATCCAGGATGTGCTACGGCTATATGCGGACACCCGGGCCGGGATCACGATCAACACCTCCCTGGACCCCTCCATCCAGCTTCTCAAAATAGACCCGGAGCAGATCAAGCGCGCGCTGGTCAACCTTTTCCAGAACGCCATTGACGCGATGAACGGGGTGGGGTCGGTCACGGTGCGCACGCGTGCGTTCAAGGAAAAGGGAAGGGCGTTGATCGAGGTGGCCGACACCGGCGAGGGAGTCATAGACGACCTTAAAAGACGCATATTCACCCCCTATTTTTCCACCAAACCCGGCGGGGCGGGGCTGGGACTCGCCATCGTTACCCGGGTGGTGGAAGATCACGGCGGAACTATCACCGTGGCGGCCAACAAACCGAAGGGCGCCGTCTTCTCCATCGAATTGCCGCTCGAATAGCGCTAAAATGAGAGGTCATGACAAGACACATAAAGGACGCTCCGAAAAAGCTGGCGCTTAACAAGGGCCGGATCGTCGTAGTTGACGACG
>JADGAO010000066.1 GCA_015231995.1 Nitrospinota bacterium
CCCGCATATTCGGCCAGCGTGGCCACATTGGCCCTGAGCACGGCGTTGTAATAAAGAACCCTCTCGGAAGACTCGGCCGGCGCGAACGCGACGTTCCTCAACGCGAACTCGGCGTCAATATTCGCCGTGCTTTTGGCGACCCAGTCTTTGGGCGCGATTCCCTTTCTCTTTACGCTTTCCCGAACTGCCTTCAATTCGGAGTAAGCCGACTTGAACGCTTCGAGCTTTGCCCTCAGGTTCGCTTCGCCGCTATCCGAAGCGGCTTTTTCCGCGATGGAGAGAGCCAGAGCCACTTCGGCGTCGCCTTTGCCGCCAACCTCATCAAAACGCGATAGAAGCTCCTGCGGGGGTTTTTCGCTATTTAGCGCCGTCCCGCCCACTCCTCTTTCGATGGCCTGCCAGCCGGCGGCGGCGTTAAGGTGTCCGGCGAGCTTGTTCATCTCTCCATACCTCGTGGCAAGCTCCCTTAGCTCAAGGGATTCCGACGTCAGGAACCCCACCAGGATGAGCGACACCAACAACATGAGCGCCACCATGCCAGTGATTCTGGCCTGCAGACTTTTCATATTCCCCCTGAAAATCACGAAGACAAATTATATAGCGCCAGCATCAATCCCTTAGAAGAAGCGCTAGCAAAGTCAGGCTTTTTCGTGTTAGCAAACAACCGCAATACTAAACCATGTCAACGCATGGCGACAATATTATCGCCCAATTATCGCCCAGCGCGGTGAGCGCGCAGGTTCCCCCAACCCGCTACGCATGGCGCCGGCGACGCTTTCAATCAATGTCTGCTGGCGAAATAATCGCCGTACTTTTTATCCACCCTCTGGATGTGGTTGAACAGCCAGTCTTTGGCGAACATGACAATGTCGAGCAAAACGCCATCATCTCCCTGCTGGTATCTCTGGTGAAGACCAGCAATCTTGCTTCGCAAAGCGTCATGCAATTTCTTGTGGGCCAGATAGTCGGGATACCCGCCGCGTTGCTGAAACGCCTCCTCGTCGGCAAGATGTGTTTGGGCGTAATCTATCAAGGCTTCAAGCGCGCGTGACGCCGCCTGCCGGGATTTGCCTGAATGAATCTCGGCGTAAAGCTTGTTTATGATGTCCACAAGCCTCTTGTGCTGGTTATCCATCTCGCGCACGCCTACGCTGAGCGTCGCCGGGTCCCACTCAAAAAAAACGCCGCTGTCGCTCTTCTCGGTATGCAACATGACGGAGGCGGATCCTACGATATCGGCTCCGTAAATAAGCTGGAAGAGGTCTTTGACCACGTCGTTAAGGCTTTCCGCCTGAGCGTTCAGCTCTTCGGAAGCGGCGGCTATTTCCTCGGCCACGGCGGCGTTATGCTGGGTCACTTTGTCCATCTGGGAGACAGAGCCATTGACCTGCTCGACCCCCTGGGCCTGCTTGTTGGAGGCGTCGGCGATGCCGGAGACGATCTCATTGACCTTTTTGACGCTCTCGACGATGCTCATGAGCGTCTTCTCCGCCCGTCCGGCTATTTCACCCCCGGCCTGCGCTTTTTTCACCGCGTCGCCGATCCGCGCCGCAGTGTCTTTGGCGGCCGTGGCGGAGCGCTGGGCGAGGTTGCGCACCTCTTCGGCGACGACGGCGAATCCTTTGCCGTGCTCGCCGGCGCGGGCCGCCTCCACTGCGGCGTTGAGGGCAAGCAGGTTGGTCTGGAACGCGATCTCCTCGATCACTTTTATTATCTTGCTTATCTCGAGGGAGGACTGGTTGATCGCCCTCATCGCCTCGATCATCTCGTTCATCGCCTTGGCGCCCTGTTCGGCCTCGTTGCGCGCCTTGCCCACGATGGAGCTTGCGTTGCCGGCGTTATCGGCGTTTTGCTTGGTGCGATGGGTTATGTCTTGCATCGCCGCCGACGTCTCCTCTATGGAAGCGGCCTGTTCGGTGGCCCCTTCGGCAAGGGTCTGGCTGGACGCGGATATCTCGCCGGAAGCGGACGATATCTGGTTGGAGCCTTCTGTGAGCACGTCTATTATCCGGTTGACCGGGTTGACCACCGACCGGCGCACGAAAAGCAGGACCAGGCCGAAGACCGCCACCGCCGCCACAAACAACGCGCTGTTCAAGACGATCTGGTTACGCGAAGACGATTTGACCTCGGCGGCCGCTTCGGAGGAAAGCTCCCCGACCACGTTGGATATGTTAAGCGCGGTGTTGATGGCCTTCGTGGAGCGGGCGATCCATGCGGCCCCGTCCACAGGATACGGCTTGCCATCCTCACTGGCCTTGAACACCTCCAGCCGGAGCGCCTGGTATGCCTTAAGAAACTCGTTCTCGAATTCCGTTATCGCAGAGGAGAGCTTCGGCGGCGTGTTGGCGAGGCTTTTAAGCAGGAGTATCTGGACGGCGGCGTTATCCACTATCGAGCGGAACGACTTGAGCCTTTCCATGACGTCCGGCGGTATCGGCTTGCCGGAGCTTATGGCGCCGCCGAGCTGGGCGCGTTCCCTGCCCGCAAACTCCGCAAGCGTGGCTACGTTGGCCCGCAGGGCGCTGTTGAAATAGATGACCTTTTCCATCGGAGAGGATGGGGCGAAGACGGTGTTGCGAAGGTTGAATTCCGCGTCTATGTTGGTCGTTGACCTGGCTATCCATTCCTTGCCGGAAACCGTCTTGTTCTTCACCCCGTTTCTGGCCGATTCCAAATCGCCGTGAGCCTTGCTTCTCGCCTCTTCGAGCTCCTTCACGTCCTGGTTTGACAAGATGGATAAAAGCTCTTCGACGAGTTTCCTGGCCTCCTCGACCTCCTTGTCGCCGTTTGCGCGCACTTCGTCGAAACGGCTGATGAGCGCAGGCGGAGGCTGTTCGCTGTTGAGGATGGTTGCGCCCGTCCCGCGTTCGATAGCCTGCCAACCCGCCGCCACGTTGAGATGGCCGGCGATGCGGTTCATGATGTCGTACCTTGTGGCTGTCCCTCTATTCTCGATCGCGCCGTAAACGAGAAATGAGGCCAGCACAAGGGAAACAATAAGCATGAGGGAAACCATGCCCGTGATCTTCGCCTGCAGACTTTTCATAGCCAGTTCCTCTTGTTAACCGACGTTAAAGGGATGGATATCGGCCATGCGAAACGACACGGCGCGAACTGCCCCCATAGGATCAAGGATAGAGAATTAAATTCTAGCATAAATCTAAACCCGCCCAAAACCGGAAATATACCGCACGTTATGTTACAATCGCGCCAAACCGGTTCTTTATGAAGTTTTGGGATAAAACATTTAAGTGTCGAAAATAATATGTAATGTCACCTCCGGGGAGACCCGCGTGGCCCTGCTGGAAAACAGGATACTCACAGAGCTTTTTGTGGAGCGGAAGTCCGACCTTGGCATAGTCGGAAACGTTTACAAAGGACGAGTCACAAAAGTGCTTCCGGGGATGCAGGTGGCTTTCGTGGACATGGGCCTTCCCAAGGCGGGGTTTCTGTATGTGGCTGACATAGACAGATCCTCCGCGCCGATGTCGGGATACCTTGGCTCCGACGAGGACACTTCCGGCTCCGACGAGGAGGTTGACCTGGAGTCGGAAACGAGCTCCGCCCGGACGCAGAAGATCGAAAGCCTGCTCCACGAAGGGCAGGAATTGATGGTGCAAGTCTCCAAAGACCCGATGGGCGCAAAAGGAGCGCGGATAACCAGCTACATCACGCTTCCGGGGCGGCACCTGGTCATGATGCCGGGGGCCAACCAGGTCGGCGTATCCCGCAGGATAGAAAGCGAGACGGAAAAGAAGCGGTTGAGAGACATGGTCCTTAAGCTCAAAAAAGAGGGTTGCGGGTACATCATACGGACAGCCGCCGGGGAAAAAGAAGAGGACGACCTGCAGAAGGACATCGAGTTTTTCGACAAGCTCTGGAAGTCCGTGACGAAAAAATACGAAACGGCCCAGGCCCCCAGCCTCATCCATCAGGATTTGAACATCATCCAGAGGTCTTTGCGCGACCTTTTCACCCGCGACATAAGCGAAATGGTCATAGACGACCCGGCGGAGCACCAGAACGCCGTAGCGTTCTGCCAGTCGTACCTGCCCGGCCTTGCGGATAAGATATCGTTATACGACGGGGCGGAGCCGCTGTTCGACACTTACAACCTTGAGATAGAAATCGAACGCGCCCTCAACAGGAAAGTGTGGCTCAAGTCCGGCGGATATATCGTGATAGACCAGACCGAGGCCCTGACGGCCATAGACGTAAACACCGGCAAGTTTGTCGGCAAAAACGACCAGGAAGAGACGATACTGCGCACCAACCTCGAGGCCGTGCGCGAGATCGTCTATCAGCTCCGCCTGCGGAACATAGGCGGCCTGATAATAATAGACTTCATAGACATGGAGAAAGACGAGAGCAAGGAGAAGGTTTACGCCGCGTTGAACCAGGCGTTGAAGAGCGACAGGTCCCGCTCCAACATACTCAAGATATCCGAGCTTGGGCTGGTGGAGATGACCCGGAAAAGGGCGAGGGAATCCTTGATGCGGACGCTTACGACAACTTGCCCTTACTGTGACGGGCGTGGAGTGATAAAATCGAGCCTGACGAAACTTTATGAGGTGTACAGGGAAATCCGCCGCGTCGCGGCCAGGCGGCAGGGCGGCGAACGCATGGTGACGGTGGCTGTGCCGCCAAACGTGGCTGATCTGATGTTCGAGGAGGAAAGCTCTTACCTCGACAGGCTTGAGACCGAGCTTAACGTCACGATAGCGATAAATCCCGACGAAAAGCTTTCGCAGGAGGATTTTGAGGTTCGCTTAGGATAGTTGCGGCGGATGTAAGGGCGCGCGGGGGGCTTGGGTAGAATGCAGTGGCGGAACGCCCTGCAATGACGATCCGAAACGATTTGGAGTCCGACGATGAGAAAAATACAAGAGTACATGATCCAACCGTCCCTGCCGGAGCGCCTGCGCCCCCTGGAAGGACTGGCCAAGAACCTGTGGTGGACATGGCATCCAGACGCGGTGAACCTCTGGAGCAGGCTTGACGCCAGGCTGTGGGTGGAGACAAACCACAACCCCGTCAAAATGCTGGGACTGATCAGCCAGTCCCGTCTCGACCAGTTGTCGGAAGACGACGGTTTCACCACGCATATGGACAGGGTCATATACTCCCTCAACGACTATATGGAGTCGTCGTTCTGGTTCCAGAAAACGCACCAGCCCCGCGTAGGCGACATAAAGATCGCTTATTTCTCGCTGGAGTTCGGTATATCCGAATCTTTGCCCATTTATTCGGGCGGCCTTGGAATACTGGCCGGCGACCATTTGAAAGCGGCTTCCGACCTGGGCTTGCCGCTTGCAGGGGTCGGCCTCTTGTACCAGCAGGGCTATTTCCAGCAGTACCTCAACATAGACGGGTGGCAACAGGAGCTTTACCCGGATAACGACTTTTACAACATGCCCGTTTTCCCCGAACGCGACGACAAGGGCAACGATGTAAAGATTCAGGTTCCCTATCCGGGACGGACCGTGACGGCCAAAATATGGCGCGCTCAGGTTGGCAAAACTCCCATTTTCCTGCTCGACTCCAACCTGCCCGAAAACCGCGACGCCGACAGAACCATCACTCATCAGCTTTACGGCGGCGACACAAGGATGCGCATCGAACAGGAAATCATGCTGGGGATGGGCGGCACCAACGCGCTCAAGACCCTGGGCATAAGCCCCACCGTATATCACATGAACGAGGGGCATTCCGCTTTCCTCGCGCTGGAGCGCATACGCCTGCTGATGAGCGAACACGGCATATCGTTCGAAGACGCCAGGGAAATGGTGATAGCCTCCTCCGTGTTCACCACACACACGCCGGTTCCGGCCGGCAACGACATGTTCCAGCCCCAGCTCATACTGGAGTATTTCTCGGAATACCAGAAAAACGCAGGGATAGACGCAAACTCGTTTCTCGCCCTCGGCAGGCAGGACCCGTTCAACAACCAGGAGCCGTTCTGCATGACGGTGCTGGCGATAAGGCTTTCCGCGTACACAAACGCCGTCGCCGAGTTGCACAGCGAAACATCGCGCAAGATGTGGAACGCCATTTACAGGGGACTGGACGTCCACGACACTCCGATTAAAAACGTCACCAACGGCGTGCATATACGCTCGTGGCTCTCCGAGGACATGTGGGGCCTGTTCGACAGGTACCTGGGCCACCAATGGGTAAGCGAACCGGCCAACGACACGGTCTGGAACAAGGTGCTCGACATACCCGACGCGGAGCTTTGGCGCACGCACGAACGCAGGAGGGAGAGGCTTGTCGGTTTCGCCCGCGACCGGCTGAAGACCCAGCTCATCAAACGCGGAGCTCCAGCTGGCGAAATAAGAACCGCCGACGAGGCGCTCCGCCCCGACGCGCTTACGATAGGCTTCGCGCGCAGGTTCGCCACGTACAAGCGGGCTTACCTGCTTTTCATGGACATCAACAGGCTCAAAGCGTTGTTGTGCGACAAGGATCGGCCTGTCCAGCTTGTCATGGCCGGCAAAGCCCATCCGCGTGACAACGAGGGCAAGACGCTCATCAAGAACATCACCCACATCATCCGCGACGAGGAGCTTAGAAGACGCATCGTGTTCATCGAAAATTACGACATGAACGTGGCGCGTTACATGGTGCAGGGTGTGGACGTGTGGCTCAACACGCCGAGACGCCCGCTGGAGGCTTCCGGCACGTCGGGCATGAAGGCGTCCGCCAACGGCGCGCTCAACCTATCCGTGCTCGACGGCTGGTGGTGCGAGGGATACGGGGTGGACACAGGCTGGGCCATCGGCGGCGGCAAGGAATATGAGGATCAGGCCGAGTGGGACTTCATAGAGTCCAAAGAGCTTTACGACATACTGGAGAAAGAGGTCATCCCGCTTTATTATGACCGTGGCCGGGACGACATGCCGCGCGGATGGATAAAGCTGATGAAATCATCGCTCTCCAAGCTCAACACCTTCTTCAACACCAACAGGATGGTTCGCAATTACACCACCAACTTCTACCTGCCGTGCGCCATGCGCGCAAAGGCGCTGGCCGCCGACGGGATGCGGCGCGCAAAGGAACTGGGCAAGTGGAAAAAAACGCTGGCCGAAAGGTGGAGCGGCGTGGCGATAGAAGAAATACACACCGCAAAAAGCGACGACCTGCGGGTGGGGCAGATGATGGAAGTGACCGCCACCGTAAAGCTTTCCGGCCTGGAGCCGGACAGCTTTAAAGTCGAGACCTATTTCGGCTCGCTCGACTCCAAAGGCCTGCTGGCCCACGGCAAGCCCGCTCCGATGAACTTCGTGAGCAAGGATGGGGACAGGGCTGTGTTCAAAGGCTTCCTGCCGCTTACGGAAAGCGGGCGGCATGGGTTCTCCATACGCGCAACGCCCAGCCATCCCGACCTGTTCGACAGGGTGGAGCCGGGCTATGTGGTCTGGAGCCAGCGGTAAGTTTTGACAAGGCGACGCCGGGACTGGAGCGTGAAAGGTTTATCGGTGTTCGCCCCGGCGGGGAGCCGGGCAAAGGTATGAGCGGCCTGTTTCCGCCTCCATTAAAGTTTCCGGCGGGGGTCGAAGACCCTGTTCAATACTTTTACGGACGGGTGGAAGAGATACTCAAGGCTCCTCCGCTATTGTCCGCTGACGCGCTGGAAGACCCCCTCTTTGAAGGGGCCGATGGCGTTAAGGAAGCTCTCTCTTCGGCGCAGGAGGCTCTCGGCAAGGGCAGGTTGAGCGATTCGCTCGCTCTTCTCAACCTTTGCGCCGTCAACCATCCGCACGCCTCGGCCCTGGCCGGGCTTGCCTGCTATGCGTTGGGACTTGTCGAAAAGAGCGTCTTTTTCTGGGAGTCCATTTCACACATGATCCCGAAAGACGTGAACCCTTCGCTCTACTCTTCCCTCGTCAATCTGGGACGATGGATCGTGATATCAAATCCCGCTTTCCATCCGGAGACGGACGCTTTCTCCATCTTCTGTTCCGGGCGGGGGCTGGACGTGGGGTGCGGCGGCAAAAAAACCTGCCCGCAGGCCATCGGCGTTGATATCGTCGGCGGCGGATTCATCGGCCAATACGGCGGACAGGTCGGCGTAAAATCAATGGCAGACGTCACCGCCTCCGGCGACTACATGCCGATGTTCGGGGACGGCGAAATGGATTTCGTAATAGCCCGTCACAACATGGAGCATTACAAAGACCACGTCAAAGCCCTGCTCGAATGGGTTCGCGTGTTAAAACAGGGCGGCCTTCTGGCCGTCGCCGTCCCCGACCATGACTGGGTGGACACGATAAACATAGACCCTACCCACCGCCATGTCTTCACCGCCGATAGCCTCGACAGGCTTTTCGGCCTTCTGCCGGGGATGAAGACAGTGTATGCGGGCGGCCTCATCCCGCGCTGGTCGCTTTTGGCGGTGGCGCAGAAAACGCCCGCCCCGAAACCGTATGACTATATGGCGGCGGCGTTGTCGCGCGATATGGAGCGCGTCGCCCGGCGAATGAACATTTGCAAAAAAGGGGGACGCGACTGGCTAGCCAGGGAATGCCAACTGGAATTATCCAGAATGGCCGGGGAGACGCGATCGTGAGCGAAGGCGAGATAACGATAAAACCGGAAGACGCGCACAGGGCGATGGCCCAGCTCGTCGAGCAGATGATTTCACTGCCGGTGGATTTCTCGGATATACCGCTTATTCCCGAAAACATCCCTGCGGGCGACATGGAGATTCTTAATCGCGCCGTGGCTCTCGCCGTCGCAGGGAAATGGGATATGGCCGCCCGCACAGCGCAGGAGACGGTGTCGGACAGCTTCGAGGCCGACTACCTGTCGGGGAAAATAATGCTGGCCTCGAAACTCTATTTCGAGGCGTCGGTTTTTTTCAATCTTGCGGTCACGAAATTTTCAGGGTACGGCGAACTCTGGTTCCTGTACGGCGTATGCCTGTACCAGATGGGGCTTTACTCCGAGGCGTTCATGTCATGGAGAGAGGCCCTTCGCGCCAACGCAAACCATCAGGACGCGCACATCCTGCTCAAGCTTGCGAATGTGATGATAGACAAGACGCATCTCCACCTCAACCCGGAGGCGGAGTTCGCTCTGCCAATAGTCTCCGGCAGGGGGATAGACGTGGGATGCGGCGGGGCCAAGACCCATCCTGACGCTATCGGGGTGGATATCATTCCGCCGGGCGACGTGGGAACCGAGGCCAGCCAAAAAGGGCGCGTCTCCCAGGCGGACATTCTTGGAAACGGGGACGACCTTCACATGTTCGCCGACGGGGAGCTTGATTACGTCATAGCCCGGCATAACCTGGAGCATTACGTCGACCCGGTAAAGACACTGCTGGAGTGGCGGCGCGTATTGAAGCCCGGCGGCGTTATCGGGCTTATCCTGCCCGACGACGACGAGTTCGACACACTGCGGGCCGATCCCACCCATCTGAGCGTTTTCACGAAGTCGTCATTCAGAACCCTGGTTTCGCTGGTTGACGGCCTTGAACTGGCCGCGATGGGGATCAGCAGACACAAATGGTCGTTCTACGCGATTGTGGAAAAGGTCGCGCCGGGCGGCAAACCAAAATACGATTATGCCCGGGCGTTGAACTCGTGGCTGTCCCGGCAGGTTCACCACAGGGCAAAAGCCGCCAAAGACGCGAGGGTCAACGACGTGGCCGACGCCGCGTATAAGAAACTCGCCGAGCTTTCGCCGGAGACGCGGATGGAGGCGACGCCCGGCTCTCTCTGGCCGATCGGCATCGAGGGGGTGGAGATTCCGTTTTCCCAACGCGGCGCGGGGTTGCGCATCGCTATAATGGGCGGCGGGACTTTGGGCAAAGGGATAAGGGACGTCATCCGACGATCCGGCGCGTTGGCGGAGGTTGTCCCGCTTGCCGAAGAGCGTATCGTCAACTGGCGAGTGGAGAAAATCCTGCGGGAGTACCTTGCGGATTATCTATTGTCGTTCACGTTCGAGCCGAAGATAGCGACGCTGGCGTCCGATTCGAGAACGCCGGTGATTTTCTGGCTCACTGAGCCGGTTGTTGACGAGCCGAAGACGAGGATGGATTTCGACCTGTCATATTGCGTAATTTTCACCACGATAAACGGCGAGGTTGAAAAGTTCCGGCGAATGGGGGCAAAGCACGTTTATTACTCTCCCGCCTTTTTCAATGAGGATGTTTTCAACATCGGCTCCAATTCCAGAAATGAGGAATGCGTCATCGCAGGGCCGGATGAATCATCTACCCGATATTTTCAGCTGATCGAGCGGTTGCGCCAAAGAATCGCCGCAAAAGAATCATCCATTCCCGAAAAGAACGCGATTTTCGCCCTTATCCGCAAGTTCGGGATGGCGATGGAATCAATCGAGGCCAATCCGTTTGGACGTTCCTCGCTCGAAACGCTTAAAGGTTCGCTATCGAATATCGGCGTTTACGGCCTTACGGCGGACGAGATTTTTTACGCCATTGCAGAGGAGGTCGCTCTGCGCAGACTGAGAACTCTGGTTGAAACGACAAAATCCAAACTGGTTAAAACCACCGATCCACAAAGCCGCTCAAGCGTTTTTTCCAACGCAAAGACAGTAGTCGCATTGACTCCCGTATCGCATGAGGAAAGTCTGCCGCAAATAGCGTTGGAAGCCATGGCAAGCGGCGCTCTGGCGCTTATCAACGAGACATCGGGTATGAAACGGTTTTTCAAAGACGGCGAGGGGTTGAAGTATTATCGCGATTTCAAGGAAGCGGCCCAGCTTGCCGAACGCTACCGCTCAAATGCTGTTGAACGGGACGAGATTGTGAACGCTGGAAGACCGGCCTTATCCCGCCATACGCTTGCAAGCAGGTGGAATGAAATCTTCGAGACAACCAAAGAGGTTGCTAAGGAAATAAGATGAAGCCTGACTCTCATAATAACGCTCGACAAAGTCGCTCGGCGGGGTGTTCTTCACCACGCCGTCCCTGCCATTCCCGCATTGCCGGAGATATGGAATGAGGATTCTTTCATTCAACTGGCACACTCCCTATCTCTCCCTGCTGGCGAAGCTTTCCAACCACGACTTCGAGATCGCCCCGGCCAATCTGGATTTGCCGATGATGAAATCGTGGGACATCGCTATGCGTCCCCTCCCCTCCAACGTTACGCTAGTCACGAAAGATGAGGCGGAGGAGCGGATAAAAATCCCCGGCCATTACGCGCTCGTCATCGCCCAGAACATAAAGGACATAATTTTCTCGGAACCTTTCGGAGGCCCCAAAATACTGGTGTTCCACAACAAGCTCTCCACCGAGGCGGAGCTTGGCAAAAAACCGGAAATAGCCGCCAGCTACCGCGAATGGGCTTTGAAGATTACCTCGCATGTCCATCGCGTTTTTATTTCGGAGACCAAACGGGGCGACTGGAATATGGAAGGGCGGATAATCATGCCCGGCGTGGACGTATCGGCATACGGCGGGTATACGGGGGAGATACGCCGCGTCTTGCGCGTAGGAAACAACATCAAGGTGCGCGACCTGATGACCGGTTATTCCATACAGGAAGAAGCTCTCAAGGATTTGCCAAGCGTCATCATGGGTTTGAACCCGGACATACCCGGTGCGCACGTTTCGGAAAGCTGGAACGACTTGAAAAAAGCGTACCGTGAAAACCGCCTGTTCCTTAACACCACGACGCCAAAGTGGGAGGACGGGTATAACCTTGCTATGCTCGAAGCGATGGCGACTGGAATGCCGGTCGTAACCCTGCTAGGCCCCACAACGCCGATAACGGACGGGGTGGATGGGTTTGTCGGCTCCGATGCGGGTGAGCTACGCGGAAAAATAGAGTTGTTGCTCAACGACGAGGCGCTTGCGAGAAAGCTGGGCGAACAGGGGCGAAAAACGGTTGAGCGGATGTTCCCGATGGACGCATTCCTGGAAAAATGGGACGCCGCAATCCACAACGCCGTGGAATCCGGCCCCGAAAAATCGTCGTCAACCTTTTCCGTGAGCGGAAGCGTTTCGCGGACCAGTTTCCCCGACGTGAATCCCGCAGGCAAAAAAGCGATATTATGTTATACCAGCTATCCGGCTACCGCCGCCGCCTATATTGACAGGGCGTTTCGTAAGAGCCACAGGGTCGTAACTGTGGGGTCGAAGCTCACGCCATACATAATCAACGCCTGGAACCTCCATAACCTCAAAGAAGAAGTTAAAACCCACGACATACATACGTCCGAGCTGACGGTTGACATCAACACGGTCAAAGACCGTCTGCCCGACGACGCGGACTTTTTCCTTTGGGTGGACACCGGGCTTGGCCTTGCGCCGGAAAACATGGACAAGCTTAAAATCCCGATAGCCGCTTATTTCATAGACACTCATATCCATCTGGACGCGCATGTCGAGGCGGCGAGGCGGTTCGATATAGTTTTCCTCGCGCAGAGGGCTTATATCCCGCAGTTCCATAAACGCGGGGTTAAAAACGTCCATTGGCTCCCGCTTGCCTGCGACTCGGAAATACACGGCAAACGGGGCCTCGCCAAAACCCACGACGTGGGGTTCGTCGGCACGTTGGCGGATAAGCGCAGACTGACTTTGCTGACCCGGCTTGCGGAAAAGGTGGAGGTGAAATTCGATCGCCTGTTTTTGCGCGAAATGGCCGATCATCTGGAGCGTTCCCGCATCGTTTTCAACAACGCTATCAAAAACGATTTGAACATGCGTGTTTTCGAGGCGATGTGCTCCGGTAGCCTCCTGCTGACAGACACCGCCGACGGGCTTACCGACTTTTTCACGGATCGCCGACATCTGGTTATTTACGACGACGATAACTTCGCCGAGCTGGCGGTTTATTATTTAAAAAACGAAGCCGAACGGGAGAAGATCGCAGAGGCCGGAAGACTGGAAGCCCTCAGAGAGCACACATATGAAAGAAGGGTAGAAACGTTGATTGATAAATTAATTTCGTTTACGGGCTAAAGCCGGGCTAAAGAAATTCCGATACTATGACTAAGAGTAATGGAGGCGTCTTGCCATGGCCAGTTATCGCGACCTTTCCGACCTCAAGAGCCAGGAGGCTTATGAAAAACTTTTGCGCCTCTTCGAGAAGAAGAAGGTGGACTTCGGAGGCAAGACCATCGAAGCCAACATGGCCGGATCCGCGCTGGCGGACTATCTGTTCGAACACGCAAAATCAGGCAGGGTTTGAGAGCTTCGATTCACGGGCCACGGAATATCACAGCGTAACGACGCTTCCCCCATGCAGATAACCGCCCGTTCTTCCGCCAAGATAAACCTGTTCCTCAAAGTCACTGGCAAAAGGCCCGACGGCTATCACGAGATTTGCTCCGTGATGCAGATGGTTGATCTTTTCGACACGCTCACGTTCGACCTCGACCCGTCCGGCAAGCTTTCCATCAAGGTCAGCGGGACGGACGCCCCGGCGGACGGAACAAATCTTGTCATCAAGGCGGCGGAGGCTCTGCGTAAATGGGGCAACATAAAACTTGGCGCGAGGATATCGCTCGAAAAGAATATCCCCGTATCGGCGGGGCTTGGCGGCGGTAGCGGGAATGCGGCTGTGGCCCTGAAAACTCTCGCGATCTTGTGGGGAATCGAACCGACGCAGGGCGAGTTCACGAGGCTGGCCCTTTCCATCGGCGCGGACGTTCCTTTTTTTCTCGACGGCCCTTGCGCGTTGGTTGCCGGGATAGGTGAAAAAACAAAACCTGTCACTGCGAGAAAAAGCGCGGCGATCCTGTTGGTCAAACCGGATTTCGGCGTCTCCACGGCGGAGGCGTACAAAAAATCAAAATTCGATTTCGCCCCGTTTATCGCCAATGACGCGATGGTTGAAGACGTCGTGTCCGGCAACCCGGCCCGCATGAGGCCGCGTATGGTCAACGACCTTATGCCATGGGCGATGGAGACTCACCCGGAGCTTGCCAGGTTGAAGGAACGCGTCCAGGCCGCCAACCCGAAGCCTGCGTTTGTGATGATGAGCGGAAGCGGGCCGACGCTTTTCGCGTTATACGACAGGGAAGAAGATTGCGGGAGAGCCGCCGAAGTTTTGAAGGACTCCGCCCCATTCGTGATGGCGACACGGACGCTGGTTTGAACGCCAGGCGAGGCGTTCTCACCCCGCCGCCCACTTCTCAACGAGACCCTTGCGTAAACAACATTTCGTATTTTGTCATCCTGAGGGAGCCTCGCGACCGAAGCAACCGTGTCTTTTGTCAAGAGGCGGCGGAGTGAAATTCCCGCACACCTATTTCGTTCCATGCGCTCCCGTCCCTTACCATTGCGTTGAGAATGACCAAAAGCTTTCTCTCGCACGCCGTCATCGCCACCTTGAAACATTTCCCCGATGCCCGCAGTCTGGCGTAAAATTCCTTGATAACCGGATTGCACAGTATCGCTGATACAACCGCCATGTACAGCGCGGAGCGCACATCACTGCGTCCGACAAATGCACAAGAACATCCTGAACAGCGTTTTTCAAATCCCTCATCCTTTT
>JADGAO010000067.1 GCA_015231995.1 Nitrospinota bacterium
GCAGTTCCATTTTTTTCACCGCGTCTATCTTGTTTATCAGCAGGTATCGCGGGCCGCGCTTGGCCCCCAGAGTGGATAGAGCGAACTTATCCGCCTCGAAGTCCGGTTTTTCCGCGTCGGTCATAAACAGCGTCATGTCGCTTTCCGCTCCGGCTTTCACCGATTGGCCCACCATGAACTTGTTGAGACGCGATTTTTCCTTCATTATCCCCGGCGTGTCCATGAAGACTATCTGGAACCCCGGCCTCGTAAGCAGACCGACTATCCTGTTGCGCGTGGTTTGCGGGCGGAACGACGTGATGGCTACCTTGGAGCCGATGAGCCGGTTGAGCAAAGTGGACTTGCCCACGTTGGGGCGCCCGACGAGAGCCACGAAGCCGGACTTTATGTCGGATGGGAGCTGTGAGTTTTGCGGAGTAGCGGTCATGGTCACCTGAAAAAAAAGAAAGTAAGGCCGGATGGCCCGATTAACGCTGTGTTTTAAGCCTCTCGACGTCGTCTTTTAGCGTCTCAAGCCGGAGCCTCTGTATGAAGACGAGAAAGAAGAGGAGAACAAAGGTCACGAAACAGACCTTGAGCGCCATGTACATGTCGGGATGCATTCCCGGGTCGCCCGCCTTTTTCTCCAGCACCGGGTGTATCCCCCGGCTCCAAAGCTTCACGCTGTAATGCACCAACGGCACGTCGGCGTAACCGACAATCCCCATGACGGCGGCGTATTTGGCGCGCAAAGTCTCGTCCTCCACCCGCGATCGCAGGATGAGATAGCCGGAGAAAATTATGAGCAGTATCAGCGACGTCGTCAGCCGTGGATCCCACGTCCAGTACGCGCCCCATATCGGCTTGCCCCAGAACATGCCCGTGGCCAACACCAGTATTGTGAATACGACGCCCGTTTCCGCGCCGCAGACGGCGACCCTGTCCCACACGAAATCCTTTTTCCACAGAAACCCGATGGAGCCGATGAACGTGAACAGAAAACCGACGTAACACATGATGGCTAACGGGACGTGGAAATAGAAAATTTTCTGAGGCCATCCCATGACCTCTTCCATCGGCGCGTAGTTGAACACCATCCATGCGGAGAGCGCCATGAAGACGGCGGTGGCGACGGCCAGGATGTCCGCGGCGATAGGGGCGTTATCTTTCAGGAACTTCATTTTTTAAACGAGGCTATCTCTTTTTCCAGCTTAGTTATCCTGCGTCCGAGCAGGAATACATAGCCGAAAAAAACGGCCCATATCAGCATGTAAGAGTAAATCACGTAGTCCATTAATCCGTATCCTTCAAAAAGAAAATCCCGCCGCCGGCGCGACGAAAAGCCGGGGGGTTATTCCTCTATTATGTGTTCGAACAGAATCCAGGCCAACGCCAAGTATATCACGTCGAAGGCGGCCAGTATCTGGAACCATGCTGTCAGCTCCTCAAGCGGTTCGCCGCGTATCAACCCGCCG
Source organism: Nitrospinota bacterium (assembly GCA_015231995.1). Taxonomy (GTDB): domain Bacteria; phylum Nitrospinota_A; class UBA7883; order UBA7883; family JACRLM01; genus JADGAO01. The sequence goes on from JADGAO010000067.1 coordinate 1,455, forward strand.
GATATCTTGACCGCCGCGATGAGCGCCGGAGCCACCACCGGCAGAAGGAGAAGCGGACCCATCATCTCGCGGGCGCGAAGGTTGACGGAGACGGCGGAGATCAGCGTGCCCACCGCGTTAAAGCCGAGCGCCCCCATGAAAAGGGCCAGCGATTGCAGGATGAAACTCTCCATCACGTTGACGTTGTACATCACCGTGAATACCGGAATAATCACCACCATCGCCGTAAGCGTGAAGATGAGGTTTGCGATCATCTTGCCGAAATAGATGGCCGAACGGTCCAGCGGCGCCAGCATCAGCGCGGATAGGCAACCCTCCTCTTTCTCGTATAGGAACGAGCGGTTCATCGAAAGCGAGCCGGAAAAAAGGAACGCAACCCACAACGCCCCCGCCGCTATATCCTTGACGGTCAGCGACGTCAAATCCATCGCGAAGTTGAATATCACAAGCGTAAGCAGGGCGAACATGAGCGTGGTTGTGAGAATCTCCTTGCCGCGCAGTTCCATCGCCAAATCCTTGGTGACGATGGCCCACACGCCGTGGGTGAAGCTCAAGCCCGCTTTACTGTTTCCCATGGAAACTTTCGCATAAGCCTATGATTTGGTCGCGCCCGCCTTTACCCTCGCCCCTTGCGGGAGAGGGTGGCCGAAGGCCGGGTGAGGGGTATGGAGCTAAATTATTTATACCACCCTCACCCTGCCCTCTCCCGTCAAGGGAGAGGGTAAGAGGTCTGCGTCCTGGGTTTGTTTTATTCGGCGCGTCGAATCTTTGGTTACTCAAATTTCCCTCTTCCATAATATTCCCCCGCGCTAGTAATGCGCGCCGCCGACGACGTTGATGTAAAGGTCGTGAAACCCGGCCTGATCTATCTGCGAGACAGGTTTGTCGAACCGTATTTTGCCGCCCGCCTGTATCAGCGCCCTGCTGGAAACGTCCAGCCCGATCTTGAGGTTGTGCGTTATCATCACGATCGTCCTTTGCTCCCCGTGCAGGCGGATGAGCAGGTTGATGAGCATCTCCGCCGCGTGCTGGTCGAGGCCGGTGAACGGCTCGTCGAGCAGTATGATGTCCGGGTCGTTTATGAGCGCGCGGGCTATGGAAAGCCTCTGTTTCATCCCACGGCTGTATGTGGCCACGGCGTCGTCGGCGCGGGTTTTGAGGCCCACGTCGTTCAAAAGCGATTCCGCCCGTTCCGGCGCGTTTTCGATGTTGTAGAGTTTGCCGTAGAACGAAAGATTCTCCCGCGCGGTAAGCTCCGGGTAAACGAGGCTCTGGTGGGAGATGTAGCCGATACGTTTACGCGCCTCGTCGTGGTGGCCGTGAGTGAGGTCCTCGCCGCCGAGGAACAGCCCGCCGCTCGTCGGTTTGATGAGGCCTGCGATTATACGCAGGAGCGTGGTTTTGCCTGCGCCGTTGGGGCCGAAGACGGCGACGGACTCCCCAGCGCGCAGTTCGAGGTCAACCGCGTCAAGCGCGGCGACCCGCCCAAACCGTTTCGAAACGGACTTAAGCTCGATCAACGGAGTATCAATAGGAGTGGACATCGGGGTATTGTCATCAAGACAGGGGCGCCAAGTCAACAAGATGCGTGTAATTGCATGTGGAGCCCGCCTTCTCGATAGCCTGACGGCGCGCAAGGCTCCTCCAATTACCCTTTGAAAATGAAGCGGAAAGATATATCATCTGTACATCGGGGCCATAAGCCGCTACACCAACTATTTGGAAAAGAATCATGGAACAGTTGAAGAAAATCAAACTGTTTTCCCGCCTTCCCGAAGAGACGTTGAAGTGGCTCAACAGCAAAGTGACGTGGGAAGAATTCGATAAGGGCAGTTACCTTTTCCGCGAAGGCGAAATCGCCGAGAAGACGTATCTGGTCGTCAAAGGAAGCGTGAAGATAGTCAAGGAATTCTCCAGCGGCAAGAACGCCATCATGGGCATTTTCGGGCCGGGTAGCCTGGTGGCCGAGGTGGCGGCGGTGGATAACAGGCCCTATCCGGCTTCCTGTGTCGCCCTCGAGAGCTCGAGCGCCGGGGCCGTTCCCGCCAAGGTGTTCCAGGAGCTTCTCAAAAAAGAGCCGAACGTGGCGATAATGATGATCGCCGGTCTCGGATACAAGTTGCGAGAGCTTACAGAAAATCTCGGGGCGATATCCGTGATGCCGGTTGACAAGAGGCTGGCCAGGCTCCTGCACAAACTCGCCCCCAGCATGGGCGTCAAATCGGCTTCGAATGTGGAGATTACGCTTCACATGACCCGCCGGGACATGGCCGAAATCATCGGGACATCTTTCGAGGTGGTGGAGCGAAGCCTGAAAAAATTCAGGGAAGACAACCTTATCTCCGTGGACGGCAAAAAAATCACCATCCACGATTACCAGAAACTCGAAGAAATGTTCGAGGACTGACAAACCCCACCGTGTCTCAATCCCCAAATTTTTCTGTCCGCAGGACCCTTGCAAGGGGGGCTGTAGGCGGCGCGGTTTTATTCTCCCTATGGTTTTTCGGGGAGCTATTCGCCTATTCCGGGTTCGAGATAATGGGGGAGTCGGACTCCCGGATAAAGGAACTGGTCGAGTCCAACTATTTCTGGCTCAATATCGGTTATCAGGCTCTGATACTGCTCTCAACCGCATTTGCAGGCGCTTTGGCGGGCGCGCTGTCCGGGTTTTACTCTTACAGGTTCGGCGGCGGACGGATAACACTTTACGGGCTTCCGGTTATCGTATGGGCCGCCGTCCAGTTAAGGCTCGTCGTTCGCCAGCCGCAGTTTTTCGACGGCGCGTTTCTCGACCAGCGGCCCGTTCTTAAGGAAATCATTTTCGCCCCCACACGATGGCTCGACCCGATGGCGGCGGACTTCATACTGCTCGGCGTCGCTCTCATACTTTTGTCCGCACCGGTGATAAGCGTGTTTGGCTGGCTCATAGCCTCGAAGGTTCGGATAGCCGTCACTGCGGCCATAGCCTTGCTGACGGCGGCGCTTTTGCCCCTGGACGGCGGCCCGGCGCCATCGCACGCAAGTCTTGCCGGCAAACGCAACGTCGTTCTTATCGTCGTGGACTCGCTGAGGGCCGATCACCTGTCCATGCTCGGCTACGGCAGGAACACGACGCCGGTCATAGATTCGCTGGCTGGCGAAGGCGCGGTTTTCACGAAGGTGATAGTGGACGTCCCGCGAACATTCCCAAGCTGGGTCTCCATGATGACCGGGGTTTACCCGATGAGCCACGGAGTGCGCCACATGTTCCCGACCGTGGAGCAACGCAGGCTGGTTCAGACGCCACTGCCCAGGGCTCTGGCTGTCAACGGCTGGAAAACCGCCGTCGTCTCCGATTTCGCCGGGGACATCTTCCCTCGCATAGATTTCGGTTTCGACGACATTGACACGCCCGACCTGACATTCGGCCAGGTGGTGAAAATGCGGAACCTGGAGATACACCCCGCGTCGCTGGCGTTCCTCAACAACAGGATGGGACAGGCGCTCTTCCCGGCCATAAGGGAGCTGGCTTACAACTGCGACCCGGAGGCCCTCACCGACAGGGCCATCGGAAAGCTAAAATCGTTCGAGCCGGGCCAGCCGTTCGCGCTCGCCGTTTTCTACTCCGCAACGCACATGCCATACGCCGCCTCCGGGCCGAGTTACCGGATGTTCACCGACCCGGGCTACAAAGGCAGGCACAGGTTCCAGAAAAAAAACCTGCTCATGAAAAGCGACGACGACACGCCCGAAGACGTCAACCAGATCATCGGGCTTTTCGACGGAGCGCTTAACGCCACCGACAGGCAGATAGGCAGGATCGTCTCCGCAATCGAGGAGATGGGGCTATCGGGCGACACCGCCATCGTCATCACCGGCGACCACGGCGAGAACTTTTTCGAATACCGCGCCGAGATAGGCCACGGCAACCACCTTCGCGGCCCCCACGCCATCACCGCGCCCGTCGTGATACGCGCTCCGTGGATAAAACCGTCGGCGAAAAAAATAGAGTGGCAGGCGAGGATAATAGACCTCGCCCCAACCATCGCCGAGCTTGTTGGGGAGTCTTCGTTTAAGGCGGAGGGAAAATCGCTAGTCCCGTTCATCACGGGCGAGGAGAAGGGACACAGGATGGCGTATTCCGAATCGGGCCTCTGGTATCTGGACGAGGGGCCGTTTTTTTTCCAGAAAAACCGCATCCACTACCCCGGCGTGACAAGCCTTTGCGAGGTGGATATGGAATGGAGGGACGAGATAGTCCTTAAAAACAGGTACCAGTCGCTCGTCGTGGCGGCCAAACACAGGATGATCTCCGACGGGGAACGAAAGCTCATCGTGATGCCCACCGAGTCGGGAGTGGTCACGGAACTGTACGACCTTAAAAACGACCCTGCGGAAACGGTGGACATATCCCAAAAGGAGCCTGTCACAGTAAGCGTCCTTCAAGAAAAGCTCCACTCGCTCGTAAGCGGACTTGTTCCCACAACGTTGCGTGACGGATACATTTTCGAGAGGGCACGTCCGGTATGGTGAGGTTTTTGTTGCGCGCGGGCGGCGTGGCGCTCAAATGGGGCGGCCTCTTATTCCTGTTCGCGTTCACGGTATGGTTTTCGTTCTTCATGATTTTCGCGCTTCCGAATCCCGACCGCGTGCCGGACCCGCTGGATATTCTGGAGGGCGTAAAACCAGATCAGGCGGAGCCAACGCCCCTCTCCATCCATACAGACCTTATAAACGCGCTCGACGAGGCGCAGGTGGATGTCCCAAACCTCGACGCGGGGTACTCTGCAGTTGCGGAAGAGGATTTCTTCGCCGAATATCCATTCCCGCGCCTCGTGAAAAACGGGCGAATGGCCATCAGCATGACGCAGGGCAAGCACGCCATGAAACTGGAGCAGAGAAACGCCGTTTACATGCCAACCCCGGCGCGGGCGAGTTTTACGCTGACCGTCCCGGAGGGCGCAAGGCTTCGTTTCGCCAACTCCGTTTTGGGAAGGATAAAAGGCAAGGAGCTTGCGCCGGTCACATTTACGGTGGAGCTTAAAGTCGGCGAAAAAGCGGAGACTCTGTTAAAAGAGACATTGGGGCCGGAACCTGTGTTCCCGTGGAGCGAGACGGATTTCTTCTATCACTCGATTCTCAAGTTCGTAAAAATCGAAACCGGCCTTTGGAACGGCAGATGGTATCCGCACGATATAGACCTCACAAGCCACGCCGGGAAGAATGTGACCATCACGTTCACGACTTCCTCCAACAGCGTGTCCCACGGCTTCATCGGCAACCCCAGGGTTTACGCGCCGGAGACGGAGCCGAAACCCAACGTGATAATCGCCGTGCTGGACACCGTGCGTGCGGACTTCATCGGCGCCAACAACCCGGATGTATCCGGCCTGACCCCGAACATGGACAAAGCCGCCGTGGAGGGGATCAACTTCAAAAACACACGATCCCACGGAAACTGGTCACGAGGTTCGTTCGCCACTATTTTCACAGGGATGCCAACGCCGAGGTTCGGATTTTCGGAGCGGTGGAGCTACACGCGCGAGGAAAAACAGATTTACAACCGCAGGCAGATCCCCTCGCTCGCGGAGGAATTCAGGAAAGACGGATATACGACCGTCTCTGTCGGCAACAACCCGTTCGTTTATGACGGAGGCCCGGTGGGGCTTCATCTTGGGTTCGATCAGGCGGTGGACATCCAACGCCAGCCGTTCGACACGGAGACATCCACTTCGGAAGCTGTCCGCTGGTTAAAAGATCACGCCGACGAACGGTTCATGATGATGTTCTCGCTGAACACGGCCCACAGCCCGTTCAGGCCGCCGCTCAAATATTTCATCAAGGGGTTCCGGGGATTCAAGGACTCCATCGAGAACACTCAGCCGTTTCTCTTTCGTGGCGTGGTTGCGTATGCGGACGATTTCTTCGGCAAATTCATGACGGCGCTTGACAGGCTGAAAATGGCCGACAACACAATCGTCGTCGTCACTGCGGATCATGGCGTAATCCTGCGCCGTAGCCAGAAGGTGCGCCCTCATCCCGGCGGAGAATATGAGCTGGTCAGCGCCACGCACACGCACACCCTGTACGAAGAAGAGGCGCGGGTTCCGTTGATCGTCCGTCAGCCGGGCAATATCCCGCCGGGGCGTGTTTCCAACGAGCAGGTAGGGCTTTTCGACATCGCGCCCTCCGTTATGGCTCTTGCTGAGGTTAAGTCGGACGCCCGGTGGGCCGGCGAGAGTTTCGCAAAAATAGCGACGGGTGAGAAAACCGCGCTGGACGAATCGGCTGTCGGCAGGATACTCCCCGCAGAGGGGGAGACTGTGCGTTCCATGGTGACGGCGGACGGCTACAAATACATTAGGCGCGGGCTGGATATGCCCAGGGTGGTTGACGGGCTTTTCGGCGATCCGCGTTCAGCCGCCGAGGAAGTGTACGACCTTCGAAACGATCCCGGTGAAACCGTGGATCTTTTCGGCGCGAACCCATCATTAGTCCAGAAGCTAAGGAAGGCGTTCGAAGAGCGTTATCCGCAAAGCGTCAAAGTCCATAAGCTACTGGTGAGAGGCGGGAAGGAGCTGACAAGCCTTACTCTTACGCTTGAGACCACGGGCCGGTTCGTGTTCGTGAAGAGCGCTCCCGGCGACGGTAATAAGAATATCAAGACGGCGGTGGAGGAGCAGGGGCCGTCGAAAAGAATTGTAAAACTCGACGGTATAGGCGGGCATGTTCGGGTGTTTTACGAAGTTTTCCCCAACGGCGCTCCGGTCACAATAACCGCCAGCGACAGCTCCGGCAAACCGCTCGGCGACGGAGTTGTGCGGCTGGGGCCGGTTCTGGTTCCCGCGAAAAGCGGCCCTGTGACGGTGAGCGCTGGCGACTTCCATCTCGAAGACTCGCACCGGCTTATTGACGAGCGGATGCTCCGAGAGGGTGTGGGCGTGGGGATAATACCGTTCGCCACATGGCGCAAGGATGTTTCCGAAGGGGCGCGGCTTGATCCAGAGCTTGCGGCGTTGATGAAAAAATGGGGTTATCTGTAAGCGAGGGTTAATTGTAGGGCGGACCCGGTGGGTTTGGCCCCCTGACAAGGGGGCAGTGAGCGATAGCGAACGGGGGTTTCCTGGAAACCCCTCCGGCGCGAAGACGCGCCACCCCCCTTATCAGGGGGGCAGATTAAGAAGGGCGACCCACCGGGTCGCCCCTACATGGGAGTGAATATCTCGCAATGACTGGTAAAAAGAGTTTTCCGGCGACCTGCTCGTAATCCACCCGCGACATTATGGTAAAAACGCTGAAACTAATTTTCGCCGTCCTGTTAATGGTCGGAGTGGCGGTCGCTCTCTACCTCGCCTCTTTTTTCTTTTTGCCGGACGTGGCGGCGTTGGCCAGGAAAAATCCGGAAAAAACGGCCTTCATGGAATACCGTGAAAACCAGTGGGAACGCGAAGGGCGAAACGTCAAAATGAGGCGGACGTGGGTTCCTCTTTCGCGTATTTCGCCTCATCTGCGAAAAGCGGTCGTCATAAGCGAAGACGACGCTTTCTGGGCGCATGAAGGGTTCGACGTCAACGCCATCAGGAACGCAGTGGAAACCGATATCCGCGAGGGGAAATTCAAGTTCGGAGCCAGCACAATAACCCAACAGTTGGCCAAGAATCTCTACCTCTCCCCGTCAAAGAATCCGGTGAGAAAAATCGCCGAGGCTATCCTTACGCGCAGGATAGAAAAAGAACTTACCAAACACAGGATACTTGAGATTTACCTGAACATAGTGGAGTGGGGCGACGGCGTGTTCGGCGCGGAGGCGGCGGCCCTGCGTTATTTCGGCAAACCCGCTTCGGCCCTTTCGCCGGATGAGTCTGCGAGGCTCGCCGTAATTTTGCCAAGCCCGTTGAAGCTCAATCCGCTGAAGGACTCCGGTTACGTTCCCAAGAGGGTGAGGGGCATACTCAAGGTGATGGCGAAAAGAGGGGATATCGAGGCTGGCGAGTAGGCCCATCAACTGAAATGTCATTTGCCAGGTCTGGTAGACAATCTAAGTGATAACGTTTATATTGCGATCATAATCCGGAGGAAGGCGTAATCTTCCTTACATTACCTGCGAAAAACAAATCTGTATAAGATTGCAAATTTTCAACCTTGGAAAAACAGATACGCGGTAGAGCATGAAAAAGGCCGGCGCCAAGGAGATAAGCGTTACCTCCCCAGTGAACATTGCGCGACGCATATTTACCATCCGGGGACAACGGGTGATGCTGGACGCAGACCTGGCCGAACTGTTCGGCGTTCCCACGAGACGCTTGAATGAGCAGATAAAACGCAACAGGGAACGATTCCCGGATGATTTCATGTTTCAGCTTACGCGAGAAGAGAAAGAGGATGTCGTCGCAAATTGCGACCACCTCTATCGCCTCAAATTCTCCACTGTGTTTCCCCACGCCCTAACGGAACATGGCGCGATTATGGCCGCGAACGTCCTTAACAGCCCTCAGGCCATCCACGCCAGCGTTTACATTGTGCGGGCGTTTGTAAGGATGCGCGAAGCGCTAGCGGAACATAAAGAGATCGCGCGAATGGTGAATGAACACGAGCGACGGTTAAATGATCAGGATGAAGTGATTATTTCAATCGTGGATGAAATGCGGAAACAGCGGTCAGCGTCAGCGCCAGCCAAACCAAAGAGGAAGATTGGTTTCCGCAAGTAGAATCTAGAGCTTCAAATCTTCTGATTGGAGATTCTCTCTCCCGTCACTCCAAAATCGGTAGCGACAGGGTGACGGCGGAGCCTTTGCCTTCCCCCTCGCTTTTCACCGTCAGCGAGCCGTCGTGGAACTCCATTATCATCCTGGCCACCGTAAGGCCGAGCCCTATCCCACCGCCCTTGAACTTGAGCTTGCTGGATGTGTAATAGATGGGGTTTTCCAGCGAAAAATAAGGGTCGAACACCTGATCCTTCATATCCTCCGGTATCCCGATTCCGTCGTCGCGGATTTCGATGAACGCTCTGCCGTTGTCCTTGTGCGCAGAGACATGGATGTTTTTCCCGTCGGGCGTATATTTGACAGCGTTGGAGAGGATTTCGTTTATGGCGCGAGTGAACATTATCTGGTCGCAAAAGGCCTGCGTCCCTTTTGGCAGGCCCGTCAGGTCCGCATTGATGGTTACGGCCCGGTTTTCCTTTTTGACCGAGAACCTTATGCCCTCCACGCAACCGAGCAGGTCCATGTATATCTGGGTTTTTATGAACGACTCCCGCGTCTTGGCCAGGCTAAGCTCGGAGAAAAGCGACGTGGCGGACACCACCGTCTCGATGCTCGAATAAACGTTATCGAGGGCGCTTCCGATTTTGCCCAAAGCCGTCTTGTCCGTGACGGCGTCGGCCAGTTTTTCCAGCAACATTCTCACAAGGTCTATCTTGATCAGCGGCGTGCGCAACTCGTGGGATGTGACGGCGGTGAAATAATCCCTGGCCTTGGAGAGCATGGCCTCTTTGGTGATGTCGCGTTTGACGGCCACGAAATTGACGATGGCCCCGGAGGCGTCGCGCACCGGGGAAATGGTCGCCAACTCCTCGTAAAACGAGCCGTCCCTTTTCTTGTTTACGAATTTCCCTTGCCACACCTTGCCGTTCTTTATGGCGCCCCACAATTCCTTGTAAAATTCCTTATCGTGCCTGCCGCTTTGCAGGATGCGCGGATTTTTTCCGATAGCCTCTTTGCGCGAATAGCCGGTTATCCGCTCAAACCCTGGGTTGGCGTACAGTATCACTCCTTCGGAGTCGGTTATCACCACGGTGTCGGCGGATTGTTCTATGGCGGCGAAAAGCCTGTCGCGCTCCTTTTCAGTGTCCTTTAATTCTGTGATATCCAGCAGGAAACCATCCATCCATATCGCTCCGCTTTTATCGTCCACCACGACGGAGCAATGGTTAGAAACCCATTTCACCGCGCCGTCCTTGCGGATTATCCTGTGTTCGATGTTTCTGCGGGCGAGATCGGTTTTTATTTCCTCGAAGAAATCCGTCACCCTCTGGCGGTCGCCGGGATGGATCATCTTGAACCACAAATCGGGATCGTCCAGATAATCTGACGGGGAGTAGCCTGTTATCATCACGCACTGGGGGCTGTGGTAGGAGAAGACCTGTTTGCCGCCACGGTATTCCACGCTGTACAGGTATTCGGCCACGGAGTCCACGAGGGCTTTGTATTTGCCTTCGCCTTCCGCCGAAGCCGCCTGCAGTTCCAACTGGGCGACGCGGACGCGAAGAGCCTCTATCTCGCGCAGGAGTTCCGCTTCCTTGGCTTTCGTTCCGCTCATTGAGCTTCCGCGCAGATGAGATTTTTCAGGCGATACATCCTCTTTTAGTCTGTTTTTAGTCTGTAATGAGATTTTACATCCCATTCATGTCTGTATATAGAGGAAAGCTCCTGCTTAAACCGAATGGCGTTTACGGTTTCCCCATCCGTTTAAGGAACGGGCTATCCTGCGACAGCACGGCGGTACCCCTTTCGGCGAAGGCTTTCCTGTACGCGTCCAGCGAACGGACGAACTCGAAGAAGTCCGTGTCTTTCCCATAAGCGGCGGCTGTGATCTTTATGGACACGGCGTCGGCCTCGCCCTTTTTCTCCTGCTCTTTCTTATGGGCCTCCGCTATTATCAGCGCTTTCTCCATATCCGTCTGGCCCCGTATCCTCTGGGCCGCCTCTTTGCCCTCGGAACGGAACTGCATGGCAATACGTTTTCTTTCCTCGCTCATCCTGCGATAGACCGCCTGCTGGTTTTCCGTGGGAAGGTCCGCCCGCTTTATGCGCACGTCTATTATCTCCACCCCCATGCCCAGCTCCTTGGCCTTCGCGTTGGCGCGTTCCGTGACCTGTTTCATCAGTTCGCCGCGCTTGCTGGAGACGATCTCCGCCATATCGTGGGAGCCGAAGTCCACCCTCAGCTCGGAATAGATGATGTCCCGTAGCCTGCCCATCGCCACGCTCTCGATTTTGGCGCGCTGGTAGAACTTGCCGGGGTCGGTGATGCGCCATTTGGCGAAGTTGTCTATCACAAGCGTGCGCTTGTCTTTGGTGACTATCTCCGTCGGCTCCACGTCGTGGCTCAACAGCCTCGTGTCGTAATAGATGACCTCCTGGATGAACGGCATTTTCACGTTCAATCCCGGATCGAGCTCTATGCGGACGAGCTTTCCGAACTGCGTTATCACGCATTGCTCGTTCTGCTGGACTATGAACACCGAACCGGAAATGAGAATAAACGCGACAACCGCCACCGCCGCCAAAATGCCTGGAGCCAATTTATTCATCGTCCGCTCACTTTTTCTCTTCCACTGGCGCGCGCCTCGGCTGTGGAGGGTAAAGGGGAAGCACAGGCGAGACGCTCTTTGCCAGATGTTCGTCCACTATCACCTTGTCCATCCCGGATAACACATCTTCCATCGCCTCGATATACAAACGTTTTTTCGTCACGTCCGGGGCTTTGTGGTATTCGGTCAACTGCTTTTCAAACCTGGCCGCCTCGCCCTCGGAGCCTTTGGTCTTCTGCGAGTAATAAGACTCCGCCCTGGCGTTTATCTGCGCCGCCTCGCCGCGCGCCTCCGGGATGACGGAGTTGTAATACCCCTCCGCCTCGCGGATGAGCCTGTTTTTATCTTCCTCGGCGTTGTTGACGTCGCGGAACGACTCGCGCACCTCATCGGGCGGATGCACGTCCTGCAACTGCACCAGGCTTATCTCGATCCCCGCGCCGTATGTGTCCAGCGTCTTTTGCATGAGGGTGTGAATCTCCTGCTGTATCTCCGCCTTGCCGGTGGTCAGTATCGTGTCTATCGCGTTCTTGCCCACCACTTCGCGCAGGGCGGCTTCGGCCACGTCGCGGACGGTTTCATAAAGCCCACGGTCCCTCAACTCTCTGCCAGTGTCCGCCACGCCGAAAAGGAATTTCACCGGGTCGCTCACCTTGTACTGGACGGACATCTGGATTTCTATGATGTTCGCGCCTTCGGTGAGCATCAGCGACTCTTTCTTCAACGCCGTCCCGCCTATGTCGGAGCCTTCGGAGCGGAAACCTATCTCCACCCTCTTTATCTCTTCTGTCCGCACACGCACGACTTTACCCAGAGGGGATGGAACGTTCCAGTGAAGGCCAGGTTCGGCCACGGATGTAAGCTTGCCGAACACGAAAACGACCACGCGCTCTTGCAGGTTGACGATGTAAATCCCGGACATCAGCCATAACAGGGGAATTACGGTAATGGCCATCATCATGTGGTACGGTTTTATGTCGAACCGCATCGGCCCTCCAGAGGCGGGCTCCCTTGCCCCTTCGAAACCGCCGGCTCCACCGGAGCGGCCCCATTTGATATTATCGTTCCAGGCCATCCATCACCAAATTGAAGATTAACAATAGACTATATCCGACTGGCTCTCAGGGGTCAATGAGCCCTTCGCTCAAAGTTGACTTGGACGGTTAGCGAACCGCCCCTAGCAAATTATCCAGGATTCCGAAATTAAAAGCCCAGCGCCAAACCCATATCCTTGCTGTAGGGGCGCCCCACCGGGTCGCCCCTACAGCAGATTGTCGATCGGGGCTGTCTCCCAAATGCTCGGCGTTGGTGTTCTTCACCCCGCCCGTCCTCG
>JADGAO010000068.1 GCA_015231995.1 Nitrospinota bacterium
TCCTTAAGAAAACTGGTTCATTTCCTTATCTGTTGGTTTAATAAAATCGGGGTGGGAAGATGTCAAGGCCGGAAGGTTGAAATTTTTTGGACGGCGGCTCCCCTTCGGTTTACGCCGGTCCCGCCCAGAACAGGGCCGCAACGCGGACGGATTGCGCGCCGCTTTTAATCAGAGTTCTGGCGCACTCCCTTGCCGTGGCTCCGGTGGTGAAAATGTCGTCGAACAGCAGTATCTTCGCGCCTTCCACTATCCCGCGCCTTCGTGTGGCGAAAACGCCTTTCACGTTCTCGCCGCGTTCTTCCCTGCTAAGTCCGTACTGCGGCCTTGTGTGTTTCACTCTGATGAGCGCGCCGTCGGCAATTTCCAGTCCCGCTTTTACCGCGAAATGTTGGGCCAATAGATACGACTGGTTGTAACCACGAAAGAAAAGCCGCCACATGGAAAGCGGAACCGGGATCACCAGATACCCCTTCGACTCTTCGAAAAACTCCGCAAGGCGCGGCTCGGCAAGATCGGCGATTGTCCGCGCCCACGCCATCCGTTGCCGAAATTTGAACTCGTGTAGAAGCTCCCGCGCCGGACCTCCGTATATAAGCCCGAACCGCGCCTTCTCGAACGGCGGCGGGTTTTCGATGCACTCTCCGCAGGAATATGTCTCGCCCGATTCTATCTCGTAATCGAACTCAAGCGGTTTGCCGCAGGTGGCGCATATGTTGCGCGGCGGGAGCCGAATGTCTGCAAGGCATTTCCCGCACAACGGCGCGGCATGACCCTCCACATCCTTGGCGGCGCATGACCTGCACGATGCGGGAAACAGCAGACGCGCCGGATAAAGAAACGATTCGGCGATTAGCCCACGGATATTCATGCGATAATTTACTCCTGATTCCGAAGTTTGAAGCGTTTTTTGCGGCTGATTATTTTGTTTTTCTTCGAGATTCTTCACTGCGCATTAGCTCCGTTCAGAATGATATGTAAGTAACTGTCATTCTGCGCGCCAGCGAAGAATCTCGCATCAACTTCGGAATCAGGGTTTATGGTATATAAAGATAGCCCCATTATAAACTTTTTCGGTTTTGCATAGCGACATGGGCCGATTTTTAATCATCCTGGGTTTGGTGATCGTGGTACTGGGCCTTGCGTGGCCTATTGTCGGCAAACTCGGATTGGGCAGGCTACCCGGCGACATCGTGGTGGAACGGGAGAATTTTTCGTTCCATTTCCCCATCGCGACGATGATAGTGGTGAGCGTAGTCCTGACCATTCTGATAAACGTGATTCTGCGCCTGATAGGAAAGCTGTGATTCGGCATGGATGAGTTAATAGAGAGCATCAGGAAATTCGCCAAAGACCGGGACTGGGAAAAATTCCATTCTCCCAAAAACCTTGCGATGGCCCTGTCTGTTGAAGTGTCGGAGATACTGGAGCATTTCCAGTGGCTCACGCAGGAAGAAAGCCGTAACCTGTCGCCCGAAAAACTGGCCGAGGTCAAAGACGAAATCGGCGACGTGCTGGTATACCTTGTGAACCTCGCCGACAAACTCGGCATAGACCCGATAAAAGCCGCCAGCGACAAGATGGTGAAGAACGCTAAGAAATATCCCATATCCGCAGTCCATGGCAGGGCCGTCAAACACACGCAGATAAAACCGGAGACGGGACGATGATGCACGGCTCCTTGAACAACGTGGATGAGGCCATTCGCAAGTTTGCGAGGCTTGAACCCGGTTTTGCGTTTTTGCGCGGAATGTCGCCGGAGTTGGCGGATGGGAAATATGAAATCAGCGAAGGGGCGTACGCCATGGTTTCCACATATCAGACCGCTTCGCCGGTTGAAAAGAAATTCGAAGCTCATCGCAAATACATTGACCTGCAATACGTCGTCGCCGGGGAGGAAATCGCCCATGTGACGGATGTCTCCTCCCTTGCGACCGCAGAGGAATACGACGAGACGCGGGACGTCGCCTTTTTTCACGATCCCGTGTCGCATGAGACTATCGTTTTGCGTTCCGGTTCGTTTGCCGTATTCCACCCGGAAGACGCCCATCGCCCCGGCATGACGGCTGGTAGCGCCCCCTCCACCGTGAGAAAGGTGGTTGTGAAGATACCGGTGGAAGCGCTCCCAAAACCCTAAAGTAGGGGCAGACCTGTGTGTCTGCCCTCTCTCGATTTCTTATGTGGGCAGACACACAGGTCTGCCCCTACTTTCCCCCCTTTTTTTTCTCCTTTCCAATTTTTCCATCGCTTCTTATAATCGGGATGGTAGAATTACGAATTACGGCGCCGTAGCCAAGTGGTAAGGCAGAGGTCTGCAAAACCTCTATTCAGCGGTTCAAATCCGCTCGGCGCCTCCATTTTTGTGTCATGTACGATAAACTCCACCGGCGGTTTTTATGGCTGACTCCGGTTTTCTTCATGCAAAAGTGGGGATATCCATCGTCCGCGCCATTGTGGAAAAATCCTGGCGAGACAGCCTTCCCACGTTCGCTTCGTCGCTGGCGTATACGACTATCCTCTCGCTCGCGCCCCTTACGGCCATCTCTCTTTCCGTTTTTTCGTCGTTCAAAGAATCGCGCACGGTGGTGACCAGCCTCGTCTTCCAGTGGCTTTTGCCCACCGAAGACCTTGCGCGGATCATCGGCGAGAACCTGGATGTGTTTTCCGCCAACGCCGCGTCGGTCTCCATATTTGGATTGATAACCTTGGCTCTGCTCGCTGTGTGGGTGATGGTGACTGTGGAATCCACCTTCAACATGATCTGGAAAGCGCCGGAGGGGAGGACGTTTTTCAACCGGTTCATAACCTACTGGACAGCCATAACGTTCGCTCCGGTGCTTATCGCCGCCTCTGTGGCCATGACCGCAAGCCTGCACTCCATGATGGCCAGCGGGGCTATCCACGAGTATCCCATCGCCTATAGCCTCCTTTTGCGCGTATCTCCCTATCTTTTCACATGGACGGCGTTCGCGCTGGCTTACAGGCTTATCCCAAACGTGAAGGTGAGGCTCTGGCCGGCGTGGACAGGGGCGTTTGTGGCGGGCCTAATGTTTGAGGCGGCCAAGCGCGGGTTCGACTACTACCTGCGCGCCTTCGCCGGGTACGAAAAGATTTATGGAGCTATTTCGGTGATACCGGCTTTTCTGCTGTGGCTTTATGTGACATGGCTCATCGTGCTGTTCGGCGCGGCGCTGGCCTATGTCATCCAGCATCGTGACAAACTCGACGATGGCTCGGACGAGGCCGGGCATATCCCCTTTTACGCCATGTCGCTGGTTACGCTTGCCGTGCGCGATTACGAGGGTGGAGCCGCTCCCATGAGCCAGGCGCGGGCGAAACAGGCAATCGGCATGAGCGCGAAATTATACGAGACGGTGACGGAAACCCTGCATAATCTCGACGTCATCGAATTCGTTGACAAGGGTGTCGGAAGTTTCCTGCTCAAACGTCCGCCCGAATCGGTGAAAGCCGGGCCGCTATTGATGAGCCTTGCCGGATCGGGCCTTGCCCTCCCGCCACCGCGAGAAAATGGGGGCGACGAGGCTCTGCGTCTGTTTTTTGAAAATATGATGGACGATGCGCTGGCCGGCGCGAGGGATGTTACGTTGTTGGATATGGCGAAGGGTTGACGGCGATAAACCCCGCCTTTTACGCCGCGTGAATGCGGACTTCCTTGGGAAGCCTTCCACCAAGGCGGGCGCGGGCCTCTTCCAGGTCGAAATCCGTCTGCAACCCCATCCAGAAAGACGCAGAAACCCCAAAATAACGCGCAAACCGCAATGCCGTATCCGCAGTCACCGCCCGCTTCCCATGCGCAATTTCATTGATGCGCCTCGGAGACACCCCGATGTCACGAGCGATACGGTTTTGGCTGATGCCCATTGGCTTTAGAAACTCTTCCAGAAGAACTTCGCCCGGATGGATATTTTTTAACTTTGTTTTCATATTCAAATCCTAGTGGTAATCCACGATTTCGACATCCCACGCATCCGCTTCGCTCCACACGAAGGAGGTAGGGGCGACCCTGTGTCGCCCTTCACAGAGGATTCATGTTTTTCCTGTGGGACATCTTCACCCCAGCTCATCTTCAACTACCCCAAGGAGGACAACCGAAACCACTTTTTTGTATATCTTCCACTTTTACCAAAAAAGGTAATACGGTTTTATCGTCAATGAAGGCGGAAAGGGCTAGCTCCGGTGTGATAATGGCTCCTGAAAGGTCTGCATGTCGAAGATTGGCGCACCGGATATCAGCTTTTCTCAAGTCCGCGTTTTGTAGCTGGGCATTGAAGAAGTCGGCATGAAAAAGGAAGGAACGTGAAAGATTTGCTCCACGCAAGTCAGCCCCCTTTAAGTTTGCGCCTTTCACTGTCGCTATCATCTCAGGGATATCGGCATTCCATGGAAGCTTTTCCGGCCTTTTAGAAAGCTCCTGCCCGGAGAGATTGGCTGTTCTCCATGTAGATAATGGGTAGTGCCATGCAAGAAAGAACGGAGCTATTATAGCAAGACTAACGAAAGGAAGCCATACCAACATTAGTTGCAAAAAATTGAGTCGCATATTTCGCGCAATCAACAGGATTCCCCGCGCTTGAAATAAATAAGATACCGATATCAAAGCTATTAATATAAACATCACATAAAGAAATCCACTTAGATACCAATCATGTTTTGGAAGAGAAATGAACAGGTATCCCAAAATCGTAAATGGAGTCACGATCCACGCCGTTATGATTGAATAAATGCACGGATCCCACCAAAAGTTAGGCCGTTTATCGGCTGTTTTCAGTCTAGGCACAAATAGGTAAACGATGCTTGTTAACATCCAGGGGTAAACTGTTTTATCTATCGTCCTTCCATCCGGGAACACCGCTGGAAGCTGGGAAAAATGCTCCCACAATGTTTTAAGATAATGATGCATGTAAACAAAGAGGCCAAATAGAATAAGCGGCCCGGCCACAAAGAAGTATTGAACTTGTATATTGGTTTGCAAGACTGGCAGGGGAAACATCTCGTCGCCCAGGACAAGAGCCTTGTGTGAAATCGAAAATAACGTAAGCCACGAATAAAGACAACCAAGCATAAGCGCGATAAATACTGGCCTTGCCATCAGTATTGTGTTTTGCGCCGCAGTGACCCCATCAAATTTTTTGACATTTTCGGGTAGTGCTGCGCTAGATACATCGGCACCTCCCAGCGCAGGAGTGGTCAAATCAATGACTGTCTCCATGTTAGCGTTACGTAGGTTGGCATGATGGAAAATGGCAAAAGTTACCGTTGCATTCGTAAAGTCAGCGTTAGAAAGGTGGGTTCCTTTAAGGTCAGCGTTAGAAAGGTTGGTTCCTTTAAGGTCAGCGTTAGAAAGGTCTGCTTTCGAAAGGTTGGCGAATGAAAGGTTTGTATCTCTAAAGTAGCTACCCGAAAGATTGCTCCCAGAAAGATCCATATTAAAAAGATTGACATAAGAAAGTGTGATGTTAGGAAGATTGATGTTCGAGAGGTTGGTACGCGAAAGGTTGGAGCGTGAAAGGTTTGTGTGCAAAAGCTTGACATTCGAAAGGTCGACATCCGAAAGGGCGACACCCGAAAGATCGGCATTATGAAGATTGGAGCCCGAAAGGTTGGCTCCTGAAAGATCGGCATTATGAAGATTGGCTCTCGTAAGGTCGGAATTCGAAAGGTTGGCTCCTGAAAGGTTAGCGTCCGAAATATCTGCTTCCGAAAGGTTGGCTTCTGAAAGGTCTGCGCGTGAAAGGTCTGCACCCCGAAGGTTACTTTTCCGTCCTCCTCTCCATTTGCTATCTATCCAGTTTTTATGTTGGGCGATAATCCCATCTAAATCTTCTTTTGGAACCTTCCTCTTCCACCAGGGCGGTTCCTCACCGTATCCCCACGGATTTTCATTTTCATCGGCCATTATATTTTTCTAAATTTTTACAATGAAGGTATATTACCAGCCTTTGCGTGGAGGGTTGCTAATTATTGCTTCCCTGTAGCAACATTTCCCGCCATCCCCCTCACTCCAGCGATTCTCTCCCGAACGAATGGGGCAAAAGCTCCGATAACGGGACGTTCACTACGTCTCCAGAGCCGTCCGCGACAACGACCCTTATCTCTTTGCCGAACTCGTTCAACACCTGCCTGCACGCGCCGCAGGGGTATGTGTGTTCGCCGGATGACGAGACTATCGCAATGCGGGCTATGTCCTGCCTCCCCTCGGAAACGGATTTGAACACAGCCACGCGCTCCGCGCATATCGTGAGGCCATAAGAGGCGTTCTCCACGTTTGCGCCGGTGAAAATATGCCCGCCACGGGTAACGAGCGCCGCGCCCACGCGGAACTTCGAATATGGGGCGTAGGCGTTATCCATCGCGTCACGCGCTGTCTGGACGAGATCGTCGTCCGTCACAAGTTGATCGGGAGTCGCTTTTTCCATTTTACGCCTATGAGTGATATACAAGGGACGAGGGTGAAGAGGGCGCGCCCAATCTCACCCTCTATTTCTCAAAATATTGTACCCCGCCCCGACTCCATAAAGAATCAACGTCACCGCGATGAGAAAATCCGAAAACCCTCCGCCCTGCACGGCCGTGTATAGAAACCACGAGCCTACAGCGATCAATATCGCGCAGACCACAAGCCCTGCGATTCCGGGCAACGCCTTTGCCACGGGTTTTTCATTTCGTTTTTTCGATCTGCCCATCTTGTATCGCCATCGCGCCTGACCCACGACACGTCTCACCCGTTCGCTCACCGTTACGCCTGCCGGGAGTTTTTCGCCGCAATAGGAGCATACGGTGTCGGAGAGTTTATGGGGAAGGGCGCATTTGGGGCATGTCTTGTAATCCCCTCCGTCGTTTTGCGTGTTATGCTTCATCGCCTGTTATCCCCAACGCCTCACGCGCCAGCGGGATGCTAACCTTGCGCCCGGCGGACAGTGAATGACGGTCAATCGTTTCAAGAGCCTCCATCTGGCTTGCGGAATCCCTCGGAAGCCGGGTTATGAGCCAGTTGGCCACGTTGTCCGGCAGGGTGAGGCCCATGCCGACCGCAACCCGTTTCAACACAGCCGCTTTTTGCTCGTCGCCCACAGGGTTAAGCGGGAGCGCCAGACCCCATAATAACCGGGTGGCCAGCCAGCTCGAAAATTTCCATGCCGTAGGAGGCTCCGTCACGGCGACGGCGAACCAGCCTCCGCTTTGCGTGACAGCGTTGTAAAGATGGAACACCTGGTCTTCCGCCTCCTGGTTTCCTTCAACCTCGTCCAAATCGTCCACGGCCAGGAAAACGGCGCCTTCGTATTTCCCAAGATGCTCTTTTAATTCTTCATAAGTCTTCGACGTGGCGACTTTTTCTCGTATGTCTTTACCGCTGACATAAAATACGGACTCCTCGCCGGACTTTTCCCGGATCATGGAACTCATCGCTATAAGAAGATGCGTTTTCCCCGCCCCTCGTTGCCCGTACAGGACAAGACTTCTTACGCCGGATATTTCTCCTTCGGCGAACGACTTGCAAAATTTGACCGTTTCACCGTTTCTTCCATCAACAAGAAAATTTTCGAAAGAATCATTCCTCGCGGACGGAAAAGGGAATTTTAATTGCATTGTCACCATATATTTTTTGCTTGTGTTGAAAAAATCGCCTTGACAACACACGTTAGCCACGCCAGCATTGAGTTAAACCGCCATCCTTATTATATCGGCTTTCAAATCAAAGAGATACGACATTGCGTCAATATTAGGCAATCTGCTGTAACTCGTTAAAATTTAACCTTTTCTTAATGTTGATAACAACTTTATCCACAACTTTATCCACAAAAGTTGTGGATGGTTTCCGGCGCTCTATAGTCCAGCGTCCCGGCTTGTTCCAAATCCCGATTTCAGTGAAACGAAGAGTTGGAAAAGGGAACGCCATTCGTCTTTCCTGTCTAAGCGCAATTGTTTAATCGTATCAGGCTCTTCGGTTATCAGGCCATGCGGCCGGGCGCTAATCCGGCGCCTGATATTTTAAAGCCACTCCTTTCGTATGTTATCATTTCCCGTAGAACTCACAACCTTTGGAGGGGAGACGAGCCATGCCGGACGAGTTGAAAACCGCCGCGAACTGGGCCAAAGAGATTGGCCTGCCGGAAAAGAAACTTAAAGACGCGTTGAAGGGCGCCAATATCCAACCCGACGCAAAGAAGGGATGTTGCTCCTATTATTCCAAAGCTTCGGTGGAAAAGGCCAAGAAGAGCGTCAACTAGGGGCGGGTTTCAAATCCGTCCTTTTTCCCGCTTTGTGTTTGACGCTCGGCGGGGTGTTCTTCACCCCGCGTCCACCGGTAGGGGCGGCTCGGGAGCCGCCCTTCCTTTACGACGGGCGCGTCGCGACGCGCCCCTACGTTGTCATCCTGAGGAAGACCGTTTTTTGTCATCCTGAGCGAAGCGAAGGATCAAAGTAAAACAGAACATTCTATTTGATAGATTCTTCGCGTTGCTCAGAATGACAATGTTTTGTCATCCTGAGGAAGGCCGTTTTTTGTCATCCTGAGTGAAACGAAGGGCTCAGCATGACAACGCTGACGCTCAGAATGACACTGTTCGCGCTCAGAATGACAATGTTGCGAAAATGACGGTTACGCAAAGGTCTGCTAACCCAGGGAAGGTAAAGTTTGAGAGCCTCGCCAAAAGATTCCGGCAAGCCGCTGATTCTCTATTACGTCTCCGGCCACGGGTTCGGTCACGCCGCACGGGCGTCCCGCGTCATCCGGGAGCTTATTAAGCGCTACGATGTCAACGTAGTCATCCGCACGATGGCGCCAGCGTTCATCTTTAAACACGCCGTTGGAAGCGATGTGACGCTTGCGCGGGCCGATGTGGATTCCGGCCCGGCGCAGAGCGACTGCCTTCATACCGACATTCCGGCCACGCTCGAGCGGATCACCCGCCATCTGCGCGATTTCGACGCGACGGCGCAAAAAGAGGCGGAATACGCGGCGAGCCTGAACCCCGGCGTTATTGTCGCGGACATCGCCCCGTTGGGGGTGGAGGTGGGGAGCCTTCTTAAAAAGCCGACGATTGTCGTGGCGAACTTTTTGTGGGACTGGATATACGGGGACTATGCGGCGCATAATCCGCAATTCGCGCAGATATCCCGAAGGTTCACGCAAATCTATTCGAAAGCCACGAGGATATTGAGAACGCCGCTTAGCGGCGGGATGGACGGTTATTCCAACATAACGGATATCCCGCTGATCGCGCCGTCAATAAAAAAAACCAGAGAGGCCGCAAGGGAGGAGCTTGGGCTTTCGAAGGATGAGAAGTTCGTTCTCGTATCGCTGGGGGGGATAGGTTCCGAGCGGTTTTTCTCACGGCTTGACGATCGGATTACGAAGTTCAACATGATGATACTGGGACAGGGGGAGAGGCGATCCGGGAATGTATTCCAATTCGATTGTGCCAACGCTTTGCATAACGACCTTCTATCCGCCGCCGATGTGGTGGTGGGCAAACTCGGCTACGGATTGTGCTCCGAGTTGATCGCGCAGAAGAGACCCCTGCTTTACACGCATCGCGCCGATTTCGTAGAATATAATGTGTTGAACGATGGATTGAGAAAATACGTGGCTGTGGACACTCTCCCGCCGGACGAGTTTTTCGAGGGTAGCCTTGACGAGCCGTTGACACAGCTTTTAGGCTCGCGCCATCCCACAGCGGAAACGCCGCTCGACGGGGCGCGGATAGCCGCCGCAATTATCACCAGCCATACGGAAAAACGCCCATGAGCCAGATTGAAGCCGCGAATACCGCGATGAGTGAGCTTAACGGAGCCTTCATCAAAGGTGTGCTCGACAGCATCCGCGATTCCATAAAGATCATAGACCACGAGTACAACATCTTTTACGCGAACCGGGCGGGGCTTGAGCTTGTCGGCAAGACTCTCGACAAAGTCGTCGGCCCGCACAGGAAATGCTTCGAGGTGTTCAACAAGAGTCCCGAAGAATGCTCCTATTGCGTGGTCACGCAGGTTTTCAACACGGGCCAGCCCGCCTTCAGCTCATACACCATGAACGTCAACGGGGAGACGTTGTTCAAGGAGGTCTCCGTGTTTCCGCTGACCGACTCCACCGGCAAGGTGGACAAGGCCATAGAGATAATCCGGGACGTCACGGAACTTCGCAGGGACATAACCACGTCGGCGGAGTTTTCCAACATCATCAGCAAAGACGCGAAGATGCAGGATGTGTTCGAGCTGATGTCCGCCGTCGCCCCTACAGCCTCCACCGTACTCATTTACGGGGAGACCGGCACAGGCAAGGAACTGGTGGCGCGGGGCATACATCAATCGTCCAAACGCGCCGGAAGGAAATTCGTGGCGATCAACTGCGCCGCGCTTACGGACACACTGCTGGAGACGGAGCTGTTCGGCCACGAGAAAGGCTCGTTCACCGGAGCGGATCAGCGCAGGATCGGCAAATTCGAATTGGCGGACAAAGGCACGCTGTTCCTCGACGAGATCGGCAATATCTCCCCTGCGATGCAGGTGAAGATATTGCGCGTTTTGCAGGAGGGGGAGTTCACCCGCGTCGGCGGCAACGACGTGATAAAAGTGGACGTGCGTTATATCTGCGCCACGAACGTGGACCTCAAAGAGGCGGTGCGCAGGAACGAGTTCCGCGAAGACCTTTACTACCGCATCAACGTCGTGCCGATCCAGCTTCCGCCGTTACGCGACAGGCCGGGGGACATACCCCTGCTGGCCGACTATTATTTGCGCAACTTCAACAGGGCCATCGGCAAGAACTTCGCAGGGTTTTCGTCCGATGCGTTGGAGAGGATGGTGGGATACTCCTGGCCCGGCAACATACGCGAGTTCCGCAACCTCATCGAACGCGCCGTGATCCTCTCCAAGGGGCAGTACGTTGACAGGATGGATATCCCCGCGCAAACAACCCCGGCAATGGCCGCTGGAAAGGCCGCTACCGGGGATATGGAAATGAAAGACGTAGTGGAAATTGCGGAACGGGAATACCTTGTCGGTTTGTTGAAACGGTTCAACGGCAACATAACCGATACGGCGCGGCAGGCCGGTGTGAACGCCCGCACGATACACCGCAAGATGAAAGAATTCGAGATAGACCGTTCGGAGTTCCGCTAAAGGGAGGGGCTTCAGGGAGCTGGCGTCAGTACGTAATCCTTCACAAGCTTTGCGATAAGCAGAATAACCGGCGTTGCGTGCATTAGCAGGTCGAAAATATCTATCGGTTTTGCCAGCGTCCCGTTCTTGAGCATTATCAGCTTTTCCAGAAGATGCGGCATCGGGAAAAATGGCGCCAGCCCCAATACGACGGCCAAAAACACCAATGCGCCGTATGGCAGAGAGTCGAGCATCGCCACTTCGTAAAACCGCCCCCCTATGGGAGCGGCGCCGCTTTCTTGCTGAGAGACTCGTTGATGAAGTTGACGATGGCCTGTTTCGGGACGGCTCCGACGATCTGGTTGACGACCTCGCCTTTGTTGAAAAGGATGATGGTCGGTATCCCTCGTATGCCGTACCGAGCCGGTATCTGGCGAACTTCCTCGGTGTCCACCTTGGCCACTTTCACCTTGCCATCGAGCTCTACGGCAAGTTCCTCTATTATCGGGGCGATCATCTTGCACGGCCCGCACCACGCCGCCCAAAAGTCCACAAGCACCGGAATGGGGCTGTCCAGCGCTTCGGCCTTGAAATTGTCATCGTTAAGGTGAACGACCTTCGACATCCCAAATCTCCTTCTTAACTTTAATCGCGTTTAAAACAAGTCTCGTTCTTCTCCACTATTGGATGCGCGACAGGCCGTATCGGTTCATAATTTTACACTTTTCCTTCCGGCGGCTGGAGCGGTTCGCTAATCCGCCATTCGGCAAAGGGAGGCTCTGCAACACATCAATTACACAATTTTGTCATCCTGAGGGAGCCTTGGCGATCGTTGTCATCCTGAGGGAGCCCTAGCGACCGAAGGATCAAAGTATAATAAAATATTATTTTAGATAGATTCTTCGCGTTGCTCAGAATGACAACGCGGAGTTTACCCTGAGTCTTTCGAAGGGTTCAGAATGACGATATTGCGAATTCGATGGATTACGCAAAGGCATTCTTTCTAGGCGAGAAAAAGAATCATCCCTCGCCTCCCCAAAATATACTATTGACTAAAATTAGACTTTAGTATATATTTCTTAGTGAAAGGGAGGCTATATGAAGAAAGAGACAAAACCGGCGCTTCGTGAAACGAAATTCGCGAAGACCAAACTGTCCCTGCTGGAGGCCGCGCTTGCGCTGATACGCCAGAAGCCGTTCGATGAAATCGCGGTCGCGGAGTTGTGTCAGATGGCGGAGGTCTCTTACGCCACGTTCTTTAACTATTTCGGCAAAAAAAACGACCTGCTTGTTTATTTCATCCAGTTATGGAGCGTGGAGGTGGCCTGGCATGCGCGTCAGGTGGGGGCGAAGAGCGGGGGCCTGGCCGCTATCGAGGAGATATTCGACTACACCGCCCGCCAGTGCGAAGAGGGACCGGAAATCATGGGTGAGATCATCGCCCTGATGGCGCGCAGGAGGCCGGGGAGCATAATTAAGCCGCCACCTCTTACCGAAGCGGAAAAATGGATTCGGTTTCCGCATATTGAAGGTTTCAAGGGGCTTGGGGATATGGGGCTGGAATCCATACTCCCACCTCTTATAACAGCCGCAGTGAATGGGGGGGAGCTTCCCTCATCCACCGATACCACCGCCGTCCTCGAAGCGCTGGCCTCGATTTTTCTTGGCGTGCCCGTGGCTTTGGCCGCTTATGGGCCGGGCAATTATAAAGACGCTTATCGCCGCCAATTGCAAACGCTCTGGGCGGGAATACGTTCCATAAACAAGGTTGACAAAAGGAGGAATAAGTCATGAACGCGCTGGATTCGGCTATCTCTATCAGGACCAAACCCCGCATCGCCCGCGACATCCCGCCGGACACTCCGAGGGTGGAGGCCGGGAAAAACCCGCTTCCGCTAACACCGTTGCTCGTGGCAGGCGCGGCATTACTGGCCGTCAGCTCAATGCGTTTCTCGATTCCGGCGCTGGCCTGGGTAGCCGCCGCTCCACTGTTGGCGGTTCTGTATCAAGACGGAGGTTTGCGAAGACACCTCTGGGTTTTCGCGGCGATAACCGTTGGCGCGAACATCGCTATTGCCAAGATCGTCACTCCGCCGATTGTATGGCCGATGATGTTCATGTTCACCATCCCCGCCTCGTTGACGACGTTCGCCATCGTATCGGTTTCGGCGGGAGCCAGCAGGAAGCTTGGCGTTGGCTGGGGCATTTACGCTTTCCCGGCGTTTGTGGTTACGGGAGAGTGGCTTACATATACCTTCACCGAACTTAGCTCGTGGGGGGCGTTGGCGTATACGCAGGTGGATAACCTTACCCTTACCCAAAACGCGACAATTGCGGGAATAGCGGGCGTCTCATTCCTTGTGGCGCTAGGCTCGTCTGTCACAGCCTCCGTATTGGCGCAGGGGTTGCGGCCCGTCAAATGGCATCTGGCGTTTTTCGCCGCGCTGTTCGTAGCCGCGCATCTCTACGGAGAAATAAGGCTGGCTACCGACAACACGGGGCCTTACGTTAACGTTGCGACGGTGGAATCGCCCGTCCCGGTGGAGCGGATACCGGCGATTATCACCAATCCTTCGACGGGCCGCGAATATGACGCCAAGCTTTTCGAGAGAACGGCGCTGGCGGCGGACATGGGCGCGAAGGTGGCGGCCTGGAACGAGGTGGGGACAATGATACTCCCTGCGGATGAAGCCGCATTCGTGGAACGCGGCCGCAACCTTGCGAGGGAGAAGAAGATAACCATCGTGATGTCTTACGGGATATTGCTCTCGTCAAACCCGATTCGTTTCGAGAACAAATACCTCTGGATCAGGCCAGACGGCTCAATCGCCGACGAATACTGGAAA
>JADGAO010000069.1:0-3465 GCA_015231995.1 Nitrospinota bacterium
TGAGGGAGCGCCTTTTTTTCTCATCCTGAGGGAGCCTCTGGCGACCGAAGGATCAAGGTATAATTGAATATTCTATTTGATAGATTCTTCGCGTTGCTCAGAATGACAATTTCCGATGGATTCTTCACTTCGCTTGCGCTTCGCTCAGAATGACAACTGTCATTGACTGAGTCACCAAAGAGTAGGCGTCCAATCGGCCATGCGCGTCAAAATTCTGACATCTCCATGAAACAGCGCAGGTTTTAGACAATTCACCTTAAGTTCCTTTTCGTCTCTTCCGATGAAGTTATTGCAATCTACACGCTTTTGCTGGACGGCGCGGTTCGCCGTTCCATCGGCTGACATTTTAACGAGGCTGGCGTTTGGCTATATGAAGACAAGAAAGTATGTAGCGGCCCTTATGTTGACGGCAGGTTTGGCCGCCGGTTGCGTCTCCGCCGAAAGAGGCGAGTGGATAAGCAGGACGCCTGCGGAGTTGTTCAACCATAAAATCCACGAGTCCGCCCTCGACCTCATGGGCGGCCTGCGCGATTTCGACCCGACGGAAAAGTCGGTGGCCGTAGCCACTTTCGTCGAGTTGGACAAAGTGGAGGACACATCCACTTTCGGCAGGTACGTCGCCGAACGAATGGGACAGGAACTGCACCGTCTCGGTTTTAGGACGCTGGAGCTTCGCCAGCGAAAGAACATCGAGATAATACACGACAAAGGAGAGTTCATCCTTTCGCGCAGGTCGTCGGAATTGCTGAAGAGAGCCAGGATCGAAGCCGTGGCGGTCGGCTCCTACGTTGTAGTAGCCGATGAAGTGGTGGTAAACACGAGACTGATCGGGGTGGACACTGGCCGGGTGCTGTCCGTAAGCCAGTTTGTAGCCGGGATTTCCGGCGACAGCGCCGTTGATTCGTTATTACGCAGAAAAACCGAAATCGCCATGCCCGTCGTTAAAGCGCGGGCGATGGATTGACTGGAGGAGATGTGAAAACAAAACAGATGATCCGCGCGCTCGCCGTCTTGGCGATCATATCGTCGGCCGGTTGCGCTTTTTACTCCAAAGAGCCGGATTTCCAGTCGCATCTCAATCCCGACGCCGGTTACAGGCAGGACATGTTCGCCGGGTCAAAACAATGGACTCCTTACCCGGAGATGTACACCCAGCGGTTTGTGTGGAAGATGCGATACCTTTCCGACAGGATAAAGGCCACTGCGTCCCAACGCGCTAAAGAGAATCTGACCGTGCTGATGACGACGATAACGCCGGTGGACTATATCTCGTCGGGCACCAGTTTTGGGAGGCTGGTCACCGAACAGTTGATGACCGAAATGAACGGGCGCGGGTTTCGCGTTATCGAGGCAAGAAAGACCAACGAATATGTTATCGCCGACAAGTCGGGCGAGTTCTCCCTGTCGCGCGATTTGAAAAAGATCGGCTCCGAGTTTTCCGCCGACGTCGTTCTTGTCGGCACATATTCGCGTAACGGCAAGCAGGTTCTTCTCAACGCCCGCCTTGTGGATTTGAGGGATTCGTCCACTGTGGGGGCCGGATCGGTGATGATGGATCTTCGGGGCGACGTGTTCCTGCAATCGGTTTTCGGCGACAACGTTAACGAACGCGGCTACATGACCGAGGGTCTTGCAAGCGTGAACCTTCGCAAAAAGGTGTTGCCCGAAACGGACCATTATTCGGAGGTACTCCAATCCATGATAAAAAGCATGGCCGGAAGGATAGCCGAGAGCGCCCCTGCGGAAAGCGGTGGGATAAAGACCATCGCGGTGGCCACTTTTGTGGATTTGAACCACCTTTACCGCGCCGCCACTTTCGGCAGATACATCGGAGAACAGCTGATAACCGAGTTGAGCGCGCTTGGCTATAACGTGGTGGAGCTTCGCGCCGCCCCGGAAATAGTGGCCGACCTGCGCCTCGGCGAGATGGCCCTGACAAGGGAGGCCAGCAGGCTCAGCCCGACCGGAAGGGTTGACGCGATCGTGGCCGGCACGTACACGAAGACGGGCGACACCGCGCTTGTCACCGGCAGGATGATCCTTCCCAGATCGGGAAAGGTCGTCGGAGTAGGCGACATGACTGTTGACGCGGGGCCGAGGAACAAGTTCATGGCCGCCATGCTCGAGCAGGAAATCACCACAATGATGCCCACCGAAACGGTGGAAGGATACTGAACATGAACGTTTCAAAACATAATCGCTCCATCTCTACTGGAGGCTCCTTTATTGTGGCCATCCTTACAGCCTTGTTTTTCTCCTCGTGCGCCACGGCCCCGGCCGCCAACGAGCAGATGAGGCCGAGCGCCGACATGTTCGGCTCCAGGTTCCTTGCGATGACCATCCACGACCAGCTCAGAAGCAGGGAGGTGATCAACCAGCCGATCATCGTGACCACGTTCGTCAACCTCAACAACCTCAACAAGTCGTCGGTCTTCGGACGGGCTTTGGCGGAGAAGCTTTTGACGGAGCTTCACCAGGCCGGGTTCACGGTGTCCGAAATACGCAAGGGGAAGGACGTTTTCCTGCGGGAGGAGCTTGGCGAGCTTATCCTTACGAGGGACGCCAAAGAGACGATGGGCAAGACCCACGCCCGCGCCGTGCTGGCCGGGACATATGTGGCCACCGCCGATTCCGTGATCGTCAATGCGCGCCTGATAGACCTGCAGACGCCGTTGATACTCTCATCGTGTTCGTACACGTTGAAGATGACAAAAGAGTTCGAGAAACTTTTAACCGGCGAATCTCCTTTCTGAAAGCCGGAAATTTAAGGTGAATAAAATGAGACAGAAAAGACACAGCCATGTTTTATCGGCCATCGTTGTCGCGTTGGCGATGGCGGCGGCCCCCGCATTCGCCGAAGAGGCCGCCCATCCCAAAGAAATCGTGAAAAAAGAAGAAGCTAAAGCCAAACCTGCGGTAAAAAAAACCAGGTCCGCAGCCGCCAAAAAAAATGCGGAGCCAAAGCCTGTAGAAAAAAAGGCTGAGGAGAAAAAGGCGGCGCCAACCACCCCTGTTACCGGAGGAGGGGCCGAATCGCCCGCAAACTCCAGCAAAAAAGGGGAGACCGAGGTTTCTTCCGTCGCGCCCGCGCCGCTTCCTTATGTGACGCGCAAGGTTTCGGCTCTTGTCGAATCCACCCCATCCAACTGCGACATCGAGATTGACGGAGTCTATGTCGGCGTCACTCCTGTGGAGCTTCAGTTGAAGGAGGGTGTTCACGCCATGAAGGTTTCCCGAAGCGGATTTATCGCATGGGAGAAGACCGTCAAGGCGTATAACGGGATTTTCATCCACGCAACTCTCGCGCAGGAATCCTCCAGGAAATTCGAGGTCAGCGAAACGGTCAAGGCGAAGTGATGTCTTTGCGATAATTGCCCCTTTGTCCCCCGAAGCTCGGGGGACAGCAACGTAGTTGCGAGGGGGTTTAATTGGCCCCCTGACAAGGGGGCAGTGAGCAAAGCTCAC
>JADGAO010000069.1:3474-12574 GCA_015231995.1 Nitrospinota bacterium
TAGTTGCGAGGGGGTTTAATTGGCCCCCTGACAAGGGGGCAGTGAGCAAAGCTCACGGGGGTTTAACCCCCCGGCGCTTTGCGCCACCCCCCTTTTCAGGGGGGCTATCCCTCCGGCGCGATGACGCGCCACCTCCCCGATCTTTGGGGAGGGAAAAGGATGGGGCCTTCACTTCGTCCTGCAAATGTGCAAGAACACCCACGCCGACCATTTGCCGACAACCCCACAATCATTCTTAACGCTTTTCTAACATTCGGCTCCGGGATTTCCTGATACGATTCTCCTCGTGACGGTTTGATGGAGCGCCAGCCTTTTTTTACGGCCTCGCCCCATAGCCGAAAAAGGAATATTGAATAAACATTCAGGAGAACGTAAATGTATTTCATAAGAAAACCCGCAATCGTTCTGGCGGTGGCCGTGGCCCTGGCGGCGGCCAATACCGCTGGCGCGCAAACCGTGGCGGTGGACGCCAAAATACCGGCTTACAAACCGGCGCAGGGCGTCAGCGGCAACATCTCCAGCGTCGGGTCGGACTCGCTCAACAACCTGATGACCCTCTGGTCGGAAGGTTTCCAGAAAGCCTATCCCAACGTTAAAGTCCAGATAGAAGGCAAAGGCTCGTCCACGGCTCCGCCAGCGCTCATTTCCGGCACGGCCCAGCTTGGGCCTATGTCTCGCGCCATGAAGTCGAGCGAGATAGACGATTTCGAAAAAAAATACGGCTATAAGCCGACCGTGATAAAAACCGCAGTGGACGCGCTGGCGGTGTTCGTCAACAAGGACAACCCCGTAAAGTCCATGAGTCTTGCCCAGGTGGACGCGGCATTCTCCAAGGGGCGCTTACGCAAAGGCGCGGATGACATAAAGACCTGGGATCAGCTTGGCCTGACGGGCGAGTGGGCAGGCAAACCCGTAAGCCTTTACGGGCGCAACTCCGCCTCCGGCACCTACGGGTTTTTCAAGGAACACGCGCTCAATAAAGGCGACTACAAGGACACCGTAAAGGAACAACCCGGCTCTGCGGCGGTGGTGCAGGGCGTTACCGTTGATCGTTACTCGATGGGTTACAGCGGAATCGGTTACACAACGCCGGGCGTGCGCGCCGTCCCGTTGTCGGAGAAGACTGGCGGCAAGGTTTTCGAGGCCACGCCGGAGAATTCGTATTCCGGCGAATACCCGCTTTCCCGGTTCCTTTACGTGTATATCAACAAGGCTCCCGGCAAACCGCTGGACCCTATTGTCAAAGAGTTCATAAAGCTGGTCCTTTCCAAAAACGGGCAGGAGGTGGTGGTGAAGGACGGTTATTACCCGCTTCCCGCCTCCGTCACAGCAGAAGAGCTTAAAAAGCTCGACTGATGCTGTACAATAGTTCCCCGTATGACACGGTGGAGCTATAGATGAGCCAGATATCCGAGGCTCCCGGAAACCACGGGAGCCTCGAAAACGATAACGCGGGCGGGGAAGGGAGCGGGCCTTTGCTCCCCCCTCCCTCCGTAATAAACCTGACGGAGAAATCTCTCGCCATACGGCTTCGCAGGGACGCTCTGGCCCGTCACACCGTGACGTTCGGCGGCATGGCGGTCATCTGCTCCATACTCGCCATTCTTTTTGTTATCGTGGCGGAGGTTTACCCGCTTTTCAAAAAACCCACTTCAAGACACCTGCTGGCGTTTAACCTGCCGAAGGACGCCGGAAAGCCGTTGGCCACGGCGGTTGACGAGTACAGGGAGACGGCGGTTATTTTCACCACGTCTGGCGCGTTGATGGCGGATCTGAAAAAAGGGACGATTATCAAACGCGCCTCCATCCCCGGCATTGGCGGAACTTCGGTTGTGAGCGCGTCGTCTTCCGGCAAGGATTCTTTCATCCTCGGTCTGGCCAACGGCAGGGCCGTCACCGTCCGGGCGCAGTTCAACGTAAGCTACCCGCAAGACGGCCAGCGCAAAGTGGAGCCGGAAATTGACGCGGGCGAACCTGTGGTGGTTGACGAGTCCGGGGCGCCGCTCAACCTGACCCATTCCGTCGAGGGCGAAAGAGGCTTGGTTATAGTGGCCGCCACAGGCCCGGACGAGCTTACACTGTTGACGGTGAAAAAGAGCAAAAGCCTCGTGGACGACGGTAAAACTCAAACTGTCGCCACAAGGCTGTCAATCCCGATAGAAGGGGTGATTTCCGAGCTGGAGCTTGACAGTCGGGGAGAAGAGGCTCTGGCGGGGACGTCCAAAGGCGAGGTTGTCCGCCTCAACATAGGCGACGACGGGTCTCTGCAGATAGCTGAAATGATCAAAGCCGTCTCGTCGCAAAACGCCAGGATAACAGTCCTCGGCAACCTGTTGGGGGATCGGACTCTCATAGTGGGGGATTCCAACGGTGGCGTTAGCTCATGGCAGATAGTCAAGGACAAGTCCAACCAGCTAAGGCTTGCGAAGATACACGATTTTACGCCCCACTCCAGGGCGGTCACGGCTTTTTCGCCCTCACTGCGGAACAAGGGGTTTGTGACGGCGGATGAATCCGGGGAGGTTTTTGTCCGGTACGGAACGTCCGGCGAGACGTTGCTCAGGGCAGATTCGGCGCAGGGGCCGGTCGTCACGCTCACCATGGCGCCAAAGTCCGACGGGATAGTCTGCGTGGACGAAAAAGGGTCGCTTCATCATATAGAGGTGGTAAACCCCCATCCCGAAATCACCATCGCGACGTTATTCAAAAAGATGTGGTACGAAGGTTACGAGAAACCGGAATATGTGTGGCAGTCCACCGGCGGCACGGACGATTTCGAGCCGAAACTGAGCCTTGTCCCGCTGATCTTCGGCACGCTCAAAGGCACACTTTACGCGATGCTGTTCGCCATTCCCCTGTCCCTGCTGGCGGCCCTGTACA
This sequence comes from Nitrospinota bacterium, assembly GCA_015231995.1. Taxonomy (GTDB): domain Bacteria; phylum Nitrospinota_A; class UBA7883; order UBA7883; family JACRLM01; genus JADGAO01. Next base: position 6,355 of record JADGAO010000069.1, read on the forward strand.
CATCGCAGTTCATGCATCCGTCTGTCCGCTCGTTCGTAAAGCCTGCGGTGGAGGTGATGGCCGCCCTGCCGAGCGTGGTGCTAGGGTTCATCGCGGGGTTGTGGCTTGCGCCGATAATGGAAAAAGCCACCCCGGGATTCTTCCTGCTTCCGATAGTGGCTCCGGCGATGATACTTGCCGCCGCGTTTGCGTGGAAGACGCTGGCCCCGTTGCGGCTCCGCTCCCGAATCATGTCCGGGATGGAGATAGTCATTCTTGTGCCAACTCTCATCGCCGCCGGGATACTTTCCTTCTGGATGGGGGGCCTGCTGGAATGGTCGTTTCTCGGCGGGGACTACAGGCAATGGGTCAGGGAGGCGATGGGCCTTACCTATGACCAGCGCAACTCGCTGGTGGTGGGGCTTGCGATGGGGTTCGCCGTGATACCGATAATATTCACGATAACGGAGGATTCGCTGGCCAACATCCCGCCGCATCTTCGCGCAGGGTCGCTGGCGCTGGGCGCGACGCCGTGGCAGACGGCTATCAGGGTTATCCTGCCTGCGGCCAGCCCGGGCATATTTTCCGCGATAATGATCGGTTTTGGCAGGGCAGTGGGAGAGACCATGATCGTGCTGATGGCCACGGGTAACACTCCGGTGATGGACTGGAGCGTGTTCAACGGATTCCGCGCCCTCTCCGCCAACATCGCGGTGGAACTCCCGGAGGCGCCCGAGCAGGGGACGTTGTACCGGGTGCTTTTCCTTGCGGCCCTGCTTCTGTTCATGATGACGTTCTTCGTAAACACGCTGGCGGAGATAGTGCGGCTCCGCCTTCGCAAGAGGTATAGCTCGCTGTGAGGGGTTTTTTCAGAAGTGGCGATCCATTTGTGTGGATGACGGGGGGGGCTTTGGCCTTCTGCCTGATAATGGTTACAGGCCTGGTGGCGCTGATAATGGCCAATGGGCTTGGGTTTTTCTGGCCGGGCGACATCTACAGGTTTACGTTAAAAGACGGGCGCGAAATCGCAGGACAGTTGGTGGAGCGCGAGCAGATACCCGGTTCGGACACGAACGTCCCCGGCGGCCTTTTCCGTATCAAGGTAAAACAGGCCAACCGCGACTTGTACGGGACGGACTTCGTCTGGATAGACGAAAGCGCCATAACGAAAAAAGACAAACCCGCCGATGCGATACTTATCCACCGCAGGGAATGGGGTGATTTCATCGGCGTGATAGTGGAAGTGACGGACGCCGGGAAGAGCGTCGCAAAAGGCCCGCAGGAGGGGTTGAAATTCCTCAAATCCCTTTTGCCGCAGGCGGACGCGACCCTCGCGGCCATATACGCCATCGAGAAGGGCGACATAGGCCAGATCAATTACCGCCAGGACGCCTTGCGTCTTGAAATAAAAAAACTGGAGATCAAGGGGGAGGGCGCAAGGTTCAAGAAAGCCGGGATCGAAGCGCAGATCGCCGAACTGGGCAAGCAATACGCTATCCAGTCCGCCCGGATAGACGAACTTAAAAAGAAACAGACCGCCAACGTCAAGCTGACCGCCGCCGGGGGCGTGGAGAAAGAGCTTCCACTCCAAACCGTCGTCAGGGTCATCTCTCCTAACACCGAGGGCGTTATCGGCAAGACCCTCATTTACATGGAAAGGCTCTGGGAGTTCCTTTCGGGCGACCCACGGGAGGCCAACACCGAGGGCGGCGTGTTCCCCGCGATATTCGGCACGGTGATGCTGGTGCTGATAATGAGCGTCATCGTAACCCCGTTCGGCGTGGTGGCGGCTTTCTACCTTCGGGAGTACGCCAAACAGGGGACGCTGGTGAGCATCGTGCGCATCGCCGTCAACAACCTCGCCGGCGTGCCGTCCATAGTCTTTGGCGTGTTCGGCGTGGGATTCTTTATATATTTCGTGGGCGGCGGGCTGGACAGGATGTTTTTCCCGGAGCGGCTCCCGGCCCCCACATTCGGCACGGGCGGGATACTGTGGGCTTCGCTTACGCTGGCCCTGCTGACGCTTCCGGTGGTCATCGTCTCCACGGAGGAGGGGCTGGCGCAGATACCGAAAGGGTTGAGAGAGGCGTCGCTTGCGCTTGGGGCGACCAAGTTCGAAACCACATGGCGCGTGGCCCTGCCTGCGGCTTTGCCCTCGATAATGACCGGGCTGATACTGGCGATGGCTCGTGCGGCTGGCGAGGTGGCGCCGCTTATGATTACAGGCGTGGTGAAGCTGGCCCCGGCCCTTCCTCTGGACGGTTACTGGCCTTTCGTCCATCTGGAGCGCAAGTTCATGCATCTTGGGTTCCACATATACGACGTGGGATTCCAATCCCCCAACGTGGACGCGGCCAGACCCATGGTTTATACTACGACGCTGTTATTACTGCTTATTGTGGTTTTTCTCACGCTGGGAGCTATCATGACCCGCAACAGGCTAAGAAAAAAATTCGCAGGCTCCGCCGTATGAGTTCCAATAAACCGAACATGACGCCCGAAAACGCCAGTCCGCAATATATCCCCGGCTCCGCTGGCGGAGAAAATGAAAAAAAACCGGGAGTCAGGATATCGTCGGGCAACCGGGCGGATAATTCGACTCCCGGTTCAAAAATTTTGGGCGAACCGATCATGGAAGTGCGCGGGCTTAACCTTTCTTACAGCGGCAAACAGGCCCTGAAAAATATAAACATCGCCTTCCTCAAGAACAGGATAACCGCGCTCATCGGCCCGTCGGGATGCGGCAAATCCACCCTGTTGCGGTGCCTCAACAGGATGAACGATCTGGTGGACGGAGTGGAAATAACCGGCGAGACGCTGTTTGGCGGGCGCAACATATATCAACCGTTCATCCACGTCTCCGAACTACGCAAGACGGTGGGAATGGTCTTCCAGAAATCCAACCCGTTCCCCAAAAGCATATTCGAAAACGTGGCCTACGGCCCGCGCATACACGGGGTGAAAAACCAGTCGGATTTAGGCGGGCTTGTCGAACGTAGCCTGAAGGCCGCCGCGCTTTGGGAAGAGGTGCGCGACCGATTGCACGACTCCGCGCTCGGCCTCTCCGGCGGACAACAGCAGAGGCTGTGCATAGCCCGCGCGCTGGCGGTAGAGCCGGAGGTTCTGCTGATGGACGAGCCATGTTCGGCGCTCGACCCCATCGCCACGGCGAAGATAGAAGACCTGATGGGCGACCTGAAGGACAAATACACGATTATTATAGTCACCCACAACATGCAACAGGCCGCTAGGGTCTCCGACTTCACCGGTTTCATGCTGATGGGCGAATTGGTGGAATTCGGCGTGACCACGAAGCTGTTCCAGAATCCCGACGATAAACGCACCATTGATTACATAACAGGCCGGTTCGGTTAGGCGACGGACACGGCCAAGAAAGGTGGAATGAAATGCCCAGGCATCTGATACGCGAGATAGACAGGATCAAGGAAATGCTCCGGGGCCTCGGCAAAAGGGTGCAGGAACGCGCCCATTGGGCCGTCAGCGCCATCGAACGGCGCGACGCCACGCTGGGGCTTCGCATAATAGATACGGACATGGAGATAAACCACCTTGAGGTGGACGTGGAAGAGGAGTGCCTCAAGACGCTGGCCCTGCATCAACCGATGGCGAGCGACCTGAGGTTCATCGTGGCGGCTCTCAAGATCAACAACGAGCTGGAGCGTATAGCCGACCTGGCCGTCAACATCGCCGAACGGGCAGTGTTCCTCTCCACCAAGGAGAAACTGGACATACCATTCAACTTCCCCGGCATGGCCGACAAGGCCCTTGAGATGCTCGAGAAAAGCCTGGAGTCGCTCTTCAGCGGCGACACTACGCTGGCGCATCAGGTGCTGGTTATGGACGATGAAGTGGACTCCATCAACCGCGAGATGTACGACAAGGTCAAAGACGGCGTGCGTAAGCACCCGGAGAGCGTGGATCAGCTGATCCATTATCTTTCGATATCGCGTCATCTGGAGCGCATCGCCGACCACGCGACGAATATCGCCGAAGACGTCATCTACATGACCGACGGCGAAATCGTGCGCCACCGCGCGGAAGATTACAGGAAGTCGGAGGGGAAGTGAATCGGGGGGATATAGCGGCAATCCAACTTTGCCCCCATTGCAAGGAAAGCGTTGCATAAATCGTTGAGCGATGATCCTACCCCCTCTCCCGCGCTCCATCGCGGGAGAGGGTTGGGGTGAGGGTTCCAACCAGTGTTTGGATTCGTCGTTAAACTGAGAATCGAACATGCGAACGAAGGAAATTAGAAACGGTTTGGGCCCCTCACCTGGCTCTTTGCGCCGTCCTCTCCCCGCAAAGTTGGCGGGGAGAGGATAAGAAGTTAATCGTTTACTTATGCAAAACTTTCCGTACTAAGGGCAGGGAAAAGAGGTTTTTCAGGGACGACGAATTAACCATACCTTAACGCTCACGCTTGCGTCTTTGATGTAAGCTGGCTTCATTCATTAATGAGGTGAATACATGAGCGACGTTCAGGAAGCCAACGTCTGTTGCAGGGAGATGGTGGAGAAGACAGACAGGGCGATCTCGTCCATTTCGCACGATCTCAAATCCCCGATGGTGGCCATCGCCGCCCTCACGAAAATACTGATGGAAGAGATCAATGAAACCGCCCCGGAGCCGGAACGGATAAAAAGGTGGATGGATTTCCTAAGCAGGATAAGCGGAGCGGCCATGTCCTCGCTGTCGCTGGTGGAAGACATCCTGACGATGGCCAAAATCGAGGCGGGCAAAGAGCCTGTCGAGCCTGAATGGACGGCGCAACCCGGAGCGGAGCTTAAGGACATTCTGGCCACATTCGGCATGGAAGCCGAGGCCAAACGGATCAGCCTTGGCGTCGAGGTGGGTGAATTGCCCCCCGTGCGATGGGACATGCGGCGTATCAGGTATCACTGCATAAACAACGTGCTGTCAAACGCGCTCAAATTCACCCCATCAGGCGGAGCCGTAACCCTTCGCGCTTTTCGAAATGGAGACAGGGTAAGGATAATCGTCGAGGATAACGGCCCGGGGATTCCACCGGCGGAGCGTGAAAGGATATTTTTGCGGTTCGAGCAGTCGTCTCTTTCCTCTGCCCGCGTGTTTAGCGGGGCCGGACTAGGGCTCGCCAACGCATGGCTGTTCGTTAAAAGACATGGCGGCGACATATTCGCGGAAGAGGCCAATCCGCACGGGGCGCGATTTGTGATGGAACTGCCGATAGACGCGCTTAATCCTGATTCAGCGGTTGAATGCTGACGGCCATGTTGTCGGGTTGTTTTTAACGCGAGACTCTTTACTGGCGTCCTGAGGGAGGCCGATGTGTCTGAGGGATAGCCTTTTTTGTCATCCTGAGGGAGGCCTTGCTACCTAAGGATCAAAGTATAAAGAACATTCTCTTTGATAGATTCTTCACTTCGTTCAGAATGACAATATTCTTGTCATCCTGAGGGAGGCCCCTGCGACCGAAGGATCAAAGTAGAATTGAATATTCTATTGATAGATTCTTCGCGGAGTTTACCCTGAACCCTGTGAAGAGCTCAGAACGACATTAGAAACCACCCTCACGCTACTCTTCGTAAAACCGTCATCCGGTAAGCGGGCTGGATATCGTCGTGAACAACGGAATATCGCGGATCGCCAATAAACATCTCGTGTATTGTTCTCGCGCCGAACTTTTTCAGCTCCACCCCCTGCTCGTCGTCGGCCAGGGCGCGGGCGTGGATGAGAGCCACACACCCACCCTTTTTCACGCAGGCGGTCATACGCTCATGGACATCGGGCAATTGGTGTTTCTCGAAATAATATAAAACTTCCGACGCCACAACCAGATCGTGCCGGCCGGGAGCTTCGTCGGAGAGCAGATCAAGCCTCTGCGCCTCCACGTTGGAAAAAAGGGAGGCCGCCTGACGAGTCCTTCTCACCGCCATGTCGGATATGTCCGTCGCCAGTACCCTGTCCGCAATGGACGCAAGGCGCACCGTCATGTTGCCTTCGCCGCATCCTATTTCCAGTATGGAGCCAAACCGTTTTTCAAAACCTAGCGAGGCCATGACACGCTCCATCTTGTCGCGTTCGTAGTTGGACACGGAGACGTGGTACGGGTCCGGGTTCCTGTAACGCCAGTTGAAATACATGCGGACGAAAAAACGGTTCTGAGTGAGGGCGCGTTTTATGAAAGGCAGGTTGGCCAGTTTGTGCGCCATCTTCACGAGATACATCCGGTAAACTCCAA